>VSNO01000052.1 GCA_009774375.1 Lachnospiraceae bacterium | reverse complement strand
CAGGATCAGCGCGGGACTCAATATGGGTCTTGCGGGAATCCCCTGGTGGACGACCGATATCGGCGGATTTATGACCGACGACGTGGCGGACGAAGATTTTCGCGAACTGCTGCTGCGCTGGTTTGAGTTTGCCGTGTTCAGCCCGATCCTGCGCATGCACGGTGACCGCGGCCCTCACGATATCCCGCCGCTCTCCGATAAGGAATGGGGCGGAGGAAGCCTGTTCACAGGCCGGCCCAACGAGCTGTGGAGTTACGGCGAGGAAGCGTTCCGTATCATGAAAAAACAGCTGGATCTCAGGCTTTCACTCAGACCTTATATCGCAGGACTGATGCGCGAAGCGTCGGAGACAGGCGCCCCGCTGCTGCGGACCATGTTCTACGAATTCCCGGACGACCCACACTGCTGGGAACTGGAAGACCAGTACATGTTCGGCGGTCAGTACCTCGTCGCCCCGATCCTCCACGCAGGACAGCGCGAGCGAAGGGTCTATCTGCCCGCAGGAAAGTGGAAAAACCTGGCAGACGGCCAGATTTGCAAGGGCGCTAACGCAATCGTCTGCGCTGCACCGCTTGAACAGATCCCTGTATTTGAGCGTTGTAATCGCTCATGCCCCAACTGATCACGCACAAATAGATAAATCTGCTTTCTATTTTCTCCGATCCGTGATAAAATTGGCTAGTACAAGACGATGTAAGGAGATCATAAAATGTTTAGATTGTGGGCAAGAACTTTCAAAGACAACCATATGCTCAGGGATACAGTCATCTGCGACGAACGTCCTGAGACGCGCACCCATAAAGTGTTTGATGCGCTCGAAGCGATATGTTACCAGTTTGACCTCGGGAAACCGATCTGGCTTGATTCCAATATCACTGATTTCAGGAAACACAGTAAAACCCGTTTCTCGTCAGACAATTTTGTCGAGGAGATCGACTTTGACTATCTGGAAATACATGTCATTGAAGAGGACTGATCACAGTCCTCTTCTTTCTTTGTTACTGTTCACTCCGTTCCCAGTAACAGGTAAAAATCCATGCAAAATTTGCTTCGCAAATGGATTTTTACTTGCTGCATGTACGTTTTCGTACGGACTTAGCAGTAAATGCTAAGTCCTGTGTGAACAGTAACCTTTCTTTCACTGTATCCAATTCTTTTTATAATTTTAATTGACTTTGAATATAATAAGGAGTAGTATTGTATTAATCAATATGTAGTTTTTAAAACTATGTTATATCTTATTTCAGTCTGCTTGTTGTCACAGGCATGACACTTGCAGCCCACAATAAGAAATACACCCTATATCAGAGGAGGAGACTATTATGACATTGACGATCAGGGAACCCGGAAGCGCGATCACACATTTTATCGCATGCCTTATGGCGGCGATTGCCGCCTCACCGCTCATCGCAAAGGCGCACGGCGGCATGACGGCAGTATCCCTTGCCATCTTCGCCGCCAGCATGGTCCTTTTATACGGGGCAAGCGCGCTTTACCACAGCGTCAATGTCACGGGAAACGTACTGCGCATCTTCCGCAAGATCGACCACATGATGATCTTCGTGCTGATCGCAGGCTCCTACACGCCGGTGTGCCTCATCGTCCTCGGCGGACGTATGGGATATGCACTGTTAGCCCTCGTGTGGGGCGTCGCCATCATCGGCATGCTCGTGAAAGCGCTGTGGATCACCTGCCCCAAATGGTTTTCGTCCATTATATACATCGCCATGGGCTGGCTGTGTCTGCTTGTCTTCGGCACTCTGTGGCATACACTGCCGCACGCGGCTTTTGGCTGGCTGTTGGCCGGGGGCATCATCTATACGATCGGCGGCGTCATCTATGCGCTGAAGCTTCCTGTATTCAACTCACTGCACAGATATTTCGGCTCGCATGAGATCTTCCATCTGTTTGTCATGGGCGGAAGCATCTGTCACTTTATCTTTATGTACTGCTACGTGGCATGATCAGCTCTGCAGCACTTTCATGCGGTAAAACTCGCCCTTCAGCTCCATCAGCTCCTCAAACGTACCGTATTCCACACACCTTCCATCCGCGATCACAGCGATCCTGTCCGCATCCCGGATCGTCGATAAGCGGTGCGCCACGATGAACGTGGTCCTGCCTTTTACCAGATTGTTGATCGCTTCCTGGATCATCTTCTCCGAGATGCTGTCCAGCGCTGATGTTGCCTCGTCCAGTACGATGATCTTGGGATCGCGTATGAGCGCCCTCGCTATGGCGATCCGCTGGCGCTGTCCGCCGGACAGCTTGCCGCCGTGCTCGCCGACCGCCGTGTCAAGCCCTCCTGGAAGACTTTCCACCAGATCAGTCAGATTCGCCGCGCGCACCACCTCCGCGAGCTCCTCATCAGTCACATGCTCACAGCCGTATGTGATGTTTTCCCGTATCGTCCCCGAGAACAGGATCGATGTCTGCGGCACGACCGCCAGATATCTTCTGTAGGTGCGCAGGTCGATCTGGCTCATATCGCGCCCATCGAGCAGGACTTTGCCCTCGCTCGCCATGTGAAAGCCGATGACCATGTTCAATATGGTGGACTTCCCGGCGCCCGACTCCCCGACAAAAGCGATCGTCTGTCCCTGCTCCACATGCAGGTTCAGTTGATTGAGAACCTTATTTTCACTGTTATTGTAATGGAAGCCGACCTCCTCAAAATCAAAGACGCCCTCCACATCAGACAGCTTTTCCTTCCCCTCGTTGTGCTCTACATCCTCCGACAGCAGCACTTCCCCGATCGAGTTCACAGACTCCACGCCCTTGGCGATGATCGGAAGCAGCGTCACGATCGCCGACACCTGGTTGACCACGGTGGAAAAATAGCTCTGGTAGAGCGTGATATCCCCCACCTGGATGCTTCCTTTCACGGCAAGGTATCCGGTAAACGCCAGACAGATCACCTGAAAGATCTGGAAGATCGCCCAGCCGACCGAGCCAAAGAGCGCCTGCACCACATCGAGCTGATACCCTTTCTCCGCCACCGCAAAGAGCTGGCTGCTGATCTTCCGCACCTCCTCGTCCTCGAGCGCATGCGCCCTTGTCACAGGCACAAGCTCTACCATCTCCATGACGCGCGCGGAGGTTTCCTCCATCTCTTTTCGAAATTCCCTGTTTTTATTCTTCATCACGTTTCTAAAAGACACCATCGTGACCGCCGCGATCGGCGCCGCGAACACGAAGAACACAAGGACAGTCTTGCTCTTGGAGCCTGTGACGATCAGCGCGACCCCGATATTGAGGACGATATTCAGTATATTGAGAAACATCTGTGTCGACAGTGTTTCCACCGCCTCCACATCACGCATGATCTTTGACTGCAGTCTGCCGGACTGCGTCTCCACATGATACGATATGGAGAGCTGCTGCAGCTTCCGCACCAGCGCCTTGCGGAGCCCGGTCTCCACATAGCGTGTCGCAAGGCTTTTGTAAGCAGTGTACAGATAATTCATAGGAACGTTGATCATGATCAGCACGCCCTCAAAGACCGTATAAAATATAATATTGCGCACAGTGTTGGGATTGTGCGCCGTCACGTCGTTGATGATATTTGCCGTCAGGATCGGCAGCACCCACACGCAGGCGTGCTTGATGAAAAAACTGACCACTGCCAGCACAAACTTGTGATAGTTCCCCTTATACAAAGATATCAGTATCTTCATCGGATGCCCCTGATGCCTCCTATAGCACTCGATAAACCAGGTCTCCGTGTCGATACTTTTTCTTGGCAACATCTTTCTCTCAAAATCCTTCATCGCTGACTCCCCTTTCGAAGTACTTTCATTCTGTCCCGAACTTTTCTCCATCTTATTATACAGCACTAATCTGTTATTTTCTTCCGAAATAATGTGTATATTCGGTTCTCTTTTACATTTTTATGCTGTATGCCAGATGATTTCCCTCCAAAACAGATCTGCCGCATCAAAAAACACGATACGCCATAACCGGCGCCAGTGTCTTCTGATGCGGCAGAAAAGTCCTGCTCAGACGTGTCCAAAGTGAAGCTCACGCAAGCCCTCCACCTCGTCGCACACCGTTTTCAGACTGCAGGTATCACAGTCCATATTAAAATCCGTAAAAATGTGGTTGAGAGACTGCGTGATCCGCTCTGCCCTGCCAAGCGTCCGCTCCATGGCGGGGTAGTCAAAATCCCTGTGTGTGACAAAGATCACATTGACATTCATCACATCGGAGATCTTCTGATACCGCTCCAGATACATCTGCCCGATCGCGGCAAAGCTCATCTTTTTGTCCGTCAATACCCTCTTGCTGATGCGCACCGGCTCCCGCTGGCTTACCGGCGAGATGCGCGCCATATAGCCCTCCGGGTGGATATGATAGCGCACATAGTCGATCTCGCGGAATTTCCGGTACAGCGCCTCCTCGTCCATATCCCCCTGAAGCTGGACAAACACGATCCGCACATAAGAACGGCTCTCTGTAATCTGTGCAAGGTCGCTTCCATACAGGTACACCCCGTGCGGCGCCAGCAGCGGCTGTGTCGTGTAAAAACAGCCACTCAGACCCAGCGTGCCACGCCCGCCAAGCTCGTATGCCATCTCACTGCCGAGTATCATATGATGCTCGCCCACGTCCCTCCATGTCCCCGGCAGCTCCGCCAGCCTCGCATCGTCCGCAGCCGCAAGCTGATTCAGTTGTCCCCTGATCTCCCTGATCATACCGTCGAAGAAGTTCATGCCCCAGCCTTTCCAATATCCAGATGTTCTCCCAGGATCACAGCCGTTTTTCCTTCTTTACCTTATCGTAGCGTTTTGATATCCATGGCATGATCCTTGCTGCCATTTTCATGTCGAGATTGAAAAAATAAACTGTAAATGTCAGCATGAAAAACACCACTGCCATGATCACCACGCCAAACAATAGTTTCAGTACCATCATGACGACTTCCCTCCTGCTCGGTCTTCAGACGAGCGAACCTTAACCCATATCGATGATATTATTGTAGTCATTGATCAGTGATGAGAGTCCTGCATCAAAAGAAGACAATGAGCAGTCACCTGAAAAATGCGAATTCATATCAAACTGACTCAGCTCTTCCCCATTTTTCACTTTCTGAAGGACTTCCGTCAGAGAAACCTTGGTATCCTTCAGGTCCCTCATAAAGCTGTCCCACCAGCCGTACTTGGAGATCCCTTCCGCCGCAAGCTTTTCCTCATCGCCGTCATACGCGATCAGTGCATCCACATTTTCTATAAATTCATCGTAGAGCGGCTGGATCTTTTCCAGATCCATATCCAGGATATTTTCATCCCAGACACCCTGCTCATACAGTTCGTCCTCTATATCATTTGCGAGGTCCAGTACCCTGTTCATCGCATAGAATACCTCAAGCCCCTCTTCCTTCATCTGTTCGTATGCCTTTTCCTGCCGTTCACTGGCTACAATGTCCAGCTCCGCCATGAACTGATCCCCTGCATCCACATACTCTACCAGCGCGCCCATCAGCGTCTCATGAAATTCCTTTGCCTTCTGGTAATCATCATCCAGATAGGATTTCATTTCCGTATAGGTCTCAATATCATTGAGCGTTGAGATCACGAGACTCAGGGACGGATACATCTCCAGATAGGCCTCGTCCAGCGCGCTCTTGTCGCTTTTGCCGCTCGCTAACGCATATGCGTTCTCAACCTCTTCAATGTTGTACTCCGACAGGGAATAACAGTCAAAATAGTCATAGTCCGGATCCAGCAGCGCAAACTCCTCCTGCTCGATATCTACATAATTAAAATAGCGCTCCAGTGAATCACTGACTCTGCCCAGCATAAAGTTGTTGACTTCGATATATGAATTGTAAAGCTCCTGTTCCTGCTCCTCCTGCTCGTCACTCGACAGCTCCGTCTCTGTGCTCACAGGTGTCTCAGACTCCTCTGGCTGCGCAGTCTCCTTGTTCTGGTCAGCCGCGTTCTTCTCTATGACATTTTTCGTGACGGACGACACTGCTCCCTGGCACGCTGTCACAGAGCATGCCATGATGAGCGCAGTCAAAATAATACTCGTTTTTCTTCTCATTCTCTTCTCCCTTTCGTATCCTAAACACTTCTTTAGGAACCATAAAAAAATACATTGATAGTTGCTCTCTTATGCCTTGTACTTTTTCCACATCACAAATATGATTATAACACAGACACACCAAAAAGAAAATCCTTCTTTTTATATCTTTCCGTCAAACGTGCCCTTTCCGTTTTGCGTAACCCGCCGCCCCGAGCGCGCCCATCAGCTGCGGATCGACCGGCAGATCCACCACTTTGATCCTGAGCACTTTTTCGATCGCCTGCCTGAGCCCCTCGTTCTTGGCACAGCCGCCTGTCAATGCGATGTGGTCTGTGGCCCCTGCTTTCTTTGCCATGACAAAGCACCGCTTCGCGACGGAGAGCTGTATGCCCGCCGCGATCTCCTCCATCGGCTTTCCCTCCCCGACAAGGGACACGACCTCGCTCTCGGCAAACACGGTACACTGCGCGGTGATCGGTATCACGTTTTTCGCCTTTAAGGACAGTTTGGAAAAGTCCTCCAGCGACATCTCAAAGGCGTTTGCCATGCTCTCAAAAAAGCGCCCTGTACCGGCCGCACACTTGTCGTTCATCGCAAAGTTGAGCACCGTGCCGTCCGTATCGACGGCGATGCCCTTGACATCCTGTCCGCCGATGTCGATGACCGCACGCACACTGGGATCCGCCATATGTACACCCATCGCGTGACAGCTGATCTCGGATATATTTTCATCGGCAAAGGGCACCTTGTTCCGCCCGTAACCGGTACCGACCAGGTACGCCAGCTCCTGTGCCGAGTGCAGTCCCTCCACCTGGGAGACCGCCTCGTTTAACGCCGCCTCCGCGCTCAGCACGGGATTGATGCGGCTCTTGCTGGTGACATGCGCCACGATCCTGCTGTTCTCGTCTATGATCACACATTTTGTGTATGTACTCCCCGCGTCACAACCGCCGAAATACCTCATTTTCATACCTCCTACCAGTTCCTGTCATCATCAAAATCCTCCAGACTTGGGTCCAGCGGCTCCTCGCGGAAAACTGTCCGCATGTAACGGTTGACCTCCATGCGCATGTTCTTCCTCGAACCATCCTCCGGCTTCATCAGATTGTGGTTCACCCAGATCAGATGGATACCGCGCTTTCTCGCTTCCTCCTCAAACAGCCCGTGATAACCCGACATCGCCTTGCATCCCATGTGGCAGTACATGATGACCACATCCACGTCAAAGCTCTCGCAGAAGCGCCACAGATCCTCCACACCGACCTCATAACCGCCGTTGGAGCGGCTGCGCATGATCATCTTCCCATACAGGTATGCCAGATCCTTCAGCGCCTGCTCCCTGTCCTGCGTGTCGACCATGCGCGTCGAGCAGAGGCTGAGCATATCCACGAGCGCCGCCACGCCCCAGCAGTTCTGCAGCCAGACCGTGAAGGCAGTGTAGTATGCCGACTGCACGCCCCATGTGATCGCACGGTGCCTGATCTCCCTGCAGACAAGCTCTTTTCGCTCATACCCTCGCTGCACATAGCGATTCAGCTTCTGCTCGACCTTGCGAAACACCTCATATCTGCCGCCGGTCGCCTGGTAGACGCAGTATCGGTAGAGCGCGAGGTTCGTCCCGATCATCTGCGGGTATTTCGTGCGGCTGATCTCAAACCAGTCGAGCATGTTCTGCGTCTCGGCATTAAAGAGCTCCATGCTCTTGAAAAAAGCGTTCCAGTCAAACTTCTCCCCGGTGTGCTTCTCGATAAAGGCGATGCAGTTCTGGATCTCCTCCACCGCATACGGTTCCACACTCTCATAGGTATGGCGGATCGGCACCGCGAGCTCAAACGTCGGAATGCCAAAATACTGACCCTCGATGCTGTTTCCCATCAGGCTGCCGTCGCATGTCGTGTTGCAGTGCACCGCACACGCCCCGATCCGCGGATAATCGTCCTCAAGCGCGACGCCAAGCTCCGCAAGCGGCATCGGGCAGACATCTGACGGGACACCATATGTCTGCGCCGCGTCCGTGTAGTGCACGACGCCGTCCTGGACCATCATGGCGCAGGTGTACACCGCGGGCACTTCTACCGAAGTCCAGATCAGATTCGGAAACCCGTTCATGATCTCGCTCATCATATTCTCATCAAACAATACCATTTTCTTCCGGAGCTTCCCGTCGTTTCCGCAATTAGGATCCGCCCGGAACATTCTCGTCATGGCTTTGCACATATCGATGACGACGATGCTGAGCGCCGTGTGCGTGATGCGAAGCTGTGTGCCTCTCATCCCCTCTGTGTGCCTGTCGAAAAAGTCGGGCACCACCAGGTAATTGACCATCCAGCGATACCGGAAGAACGCTTTTACATTATTCGGCTTTGCGGCGAAACCGATCAGCACGCCCCAGATCCGGAGCCACTGCAGGTAATCGTAGAACGTGTCCCTGACGCCGCGCCACTCACGCCGCTTCTTTGCTTTTCTGCCCGTATAAAACAAACCAAGCTTCTCGCTCCCCATCTGCTTTCCCATCTGTCTATTCCCACGCCTTTCTTTTATTTTTCTACAGATCACTCACTTTGGACATCCAGGGATCTATCCATGCCCTCACGCAAGTCCGGCGACACGGATCTCCTACAGTTTCTTGATCTCCAGACTCTCCACAAACGCCTGAAACCTGGTTCTGAGCTGCCCGGAATTTCCTGTCACATACGGTCTGTCTATGGAGAGCGTCGGCACACCGAAGCTTTCCCGCATATTTTTCGACGCGTAGGCGCGCTCATACCCCCAGTAATCGCAGAACTTCATCTGCTGGTAGATCACGCCGTCCGCATGGTACTCCTGCACTAACTGATGCACGTAGTCCTGACGCTCCGCTACCTTCTCCGCGTTCATATAGCGCGGACATTTTCCCATCTGCAGATAATGCCTGCAAACCTGCGTCAGCACGTCCTCCGCGTCGTTCAGCGCGATCGGCAGGCGTTCCGGAAGCGAACCAAAACAAAAGCGGTCAGCGACAACTCTCGCCCCGGTCTCCTCCATCAGTCTGATCAATCCGGGATCGTCGATCTCAGAACCTGCGACAACGACTTTCACCCGAAATGCCGGTCTCGCATCAGGCTCCCTCGTCCGCAACTCCTCCGCCGTCGATGCGAGCCTGTCGATCAGAAGCGCTTTGGGACAACAGTAGGAGGCGGTGCACAGGACTGCAAACTCATAGCCTGTGATGCGCGGATTCTCCTCCCTGCGGTACGCTGACATCTCCTGCAGCAGACTGCAGATCTGGTTGTGCTGCTCCACCGCCCTGTGCAGGCTCTCTTCGGAAATATCGACGCCGAATTTTTCCTGCAGCGGCGCAAGCACATGCGTCCGCATCTGCCTCACATAATGCCGCAGCGCGGCATCGTCCGATTTCATGGGCGCGTCGCAGTAGGAGACAAAAAATCCTTCTTTTTCAATGCAGTTCAAATGCTCGATATTCTCCACGCACCGGTTCATCTGCGAACAGGCGTCCGGCGCGATGATGCAGTCGAGGAACTGATAGCCGCCCTCCACCGCGCGCTCCAGTACCGCACGGCAGCACTCGCACAGCAGACTCGACATATAATATGTACCGATATCGATCGAACCGGTCCGCGGCGCCCGAAGCCGCACGGAAAAACACCCCGGCAGGTTCAGAAGCGGCTCCGGTATCAGCGAACAGACGCTCCCGACCGCATGCAGCCCCTGCGCCGCACCCTCGCGCACCAGGTCGTTATCCGCCTCCTCCAGAAGCTTTTCAAAATAATATAACTGCGATAAATCTCTCATCCTGTCTCCCATTCTGCCGACAGCCTGCATCCAGAGACCTGTCAGCGCACATTACAGTCCCATCCTGTCGAGAACTTCCCCTGCTCCCCGCACAAGCTCCGTGTCCGCGGGCAGCGCCAATATGCTCTCCCCCTTTAAGTCCGCCTCGGCGAGCCTCTCATCGGAATAGATATAGCTCAGGACAGGGATATCCCCCGTGTCGATCAGCATCACGGACTCTGCCGACAGGACGCGGTTTACCACAGCGCCCACCCGCTCATACATCACAAGCTCGTCCGCCACCTTTCTGATTGTCTGGATCACCTGCGTCCCCTTGCGGCTCGAGTCCGTCACCAGCAGCAGGTGCGTCACCTTCTCCATCACCCGGCGGTTGATCTGCTCGATGCCCGCCTCGCCGTCGATCACCACATAGTCAAAATTGTCTGCGAGCAGCTGTATCACCGCCTTCAGATAATTGTTGACCCTGCAGTAGCAGCCTGCGCTCTCCGGGCGTCCCACCGCGATGAACGAAAAGCCGCCGCACTCTGTCATGGCATCATAGATGCGGTACTCTGATTCCGCCAGCAGCTCCAGCGCCGTCCTGGTGTCGCCATCCGCCACCGTCGCCACGACTGCCTTCCTGATATCATCGATCGTCTCCTGTACATCGACGCCGAGCGCGGTCGACAGACCGACCGCCGGATCCGCGTCGATGGCGAGGATCCGGCGGCCGGGATACCGCTCCACAAGCACCTTCACCATCGCTGCTGCCAGCGAGGTCTTGCCCACACCGCCTTTGCCTGCCACTGCGATCATTTTCGTATTGCCCTGCATTTCCTTCTCCTTTTTGTCCTTTACTATCTCTGCTGCACCCGCTTTATGACTCCTCGTCGGGGTACATCGTCAGCAGGCGCTCTATCTCTGTACGCACCTCCGCAAATGCCTTGAGCAGCTTGGGAGAGAAGGAACCACTCTGCCCGTTGATGATCATCTGGTACGCCTTTTCCGTATCGTATGCGTCCTTGTACACGCGCTTTGATGTGAGCGCATCATACATGTCCACGAGGGAGACGATCTGTGCCGCAATGCTGATCTCGTCCCCCTTAAGCCCGTCCGGATAGCCTTTGCCGTCATATTTTTCATGATGATGTCTGGCGATGTCACAGGCGTACTCGTAGATCTCCCGGTCATTCAGGCAGATTCTGTGCCGTATGATCTCCTCGCCCTTGGTGGTATGGGACTTGATCAGCTCAAACTCTTCGGGTGTCAGTTTGCCTGGTTTCAGTATAATGCTGTCCGATATCACGATCTTGCCGATATCGTGGAGCGAGGATGCCCAGCCGATCTGCGTCAGCTTATCACTGGTGAGTCCGTATTCCGGAAACAGTCTCATGACGCTGTTCCCAAGACACAGGGCATACTCACGGATCCTTTTAATGTGCTGTTTGGATTCCATGTTGCGGAATTCGACAATGTTGCTGAGCGAATCGATCAGCACTTCGTTGATGTGGCTGATCTTCTTTGCCTGCTGCTTCAATACACTGTTCTGCTTCTGGATATTGATATTTTGTTTCTTGACCATCATTTCGAGCTGCATCTTGTACTGAAACCAGCCGATCGCATTGCGGACGACCTGCTTCACAACATCGGGCTGGTAGGGCTTTGTGATGTAGCTGACGATCCCGTACTCGTAGCCCTTTCTCTCCAGCTCGTGCGAGGTATCACCCGTGATCATGATGAACGGTATCCTGTTTAAGATCGTTTTGTCCTTCAGGTGTTCGAGCACCGTAAATCCGTCCATCACAGGCATCAGATTGTCGAGCAGCACCACTGCGATGGAGGCGATGTTGTCTTTCAGGAGCGCTATGCCTTCCCTGCCGTTTTCCGCCTCCAGGATCCTGTAGTCTGACCGGAACATTTCGACTAATATCTCCCAGTCGATCGCGTTGTCTTCAAAGATTAAAATCGTATCACGGTTCATGTTTTTCCCATACTTTCTATTATTTTAGATGATCTGTGCCTGCCATCATAAGCCCAGCATGACGACCTGCTTGTTCCTGAGCTTAAAGATCACTCTCCGCACCTCCGAGGGCAGCAGATAGGAGATGCCGTTGATCGTGATCGTGCTGCCCTCATAGGCTCTGCCCCGGACGCGCACCGGCTCCTTCATCGTCTGCTCTGTCATGTTGGCCAGCTTTGCCGACTCACCGTCGAGCTCCGCCAGTTTCTGTGTCTTGACCTCGATCGCGGCAAAGACCTTGCGCTGCTGGTCTTCCGGCACTTCCCTGCCGGAGGCACACATCATGCGGATCTGGCGGCGCACCTTCTCCAGCGCGTCAAGCTCCTCCAGGAGCTGTTCCCGCTTTTCTGCATACTGCGCCTGCACCTGTGCATACAGCTCATTCCTGCCGATGTCCAGAACAGTCTTCAGATGCAGCCTGTTGCCGAGATTATAGGTGTCAACGCCCCTGATGGCACAGATCCTGCCTCCCAGCAGGCTCGCCTTGTTCCCGGCTACAGTCACCCTGCCCCTGGTGTTGATGTTGCTGTTCATGATATAGTTTGCCTTGACATCGCCGCCCGCGTTGATGTTTGCCGCCTCAAAAAAGCTCCCCGAAACCTCTCCGCCCGCCTCGATCAAGCAGTCTTTCTTGGAACAGCTTCCTTTTTTGATCATGATGTTCCCGCCGGCTATGAGCTGCGCGTTCTCGACGTTGTGCTCGATGATGATATCCCCTGTCGCCTTGATAAAGCCACCGGAGTAGATGCTGCCGATCACATGGACGGACCCATCTACTTCCAGCCTGCCAGTAACCGCTGTGACATCCTCGCGCACGACCAGCATGTTCGTGATGAGGATACGCCCGCCGACAAACTCGAACTTGCCGTTCATCTTCGAGATGTAGGTCACACCGTCCGGCGCGATGGTAAAGCCTGTGCCGCGCAGCGGTTTTTTCTCTGTCCCGTTCTCCGCATGGATGGACTCACCGTAGATGTTAGTTCCTGTGGAACCCTTCTGGGCAGGGTGGTAGACCACAATTTTCTCGCCTTCATCCACCATCTCAAACGCCTCGATATTGACGTAGTCAACGCTTCCATCCGGGAGCGGGGCCGGGATGCGGGGCAGATCGAGACGCACAAAGAACTCAAACCATCCGTCCTGCCCCCTGACCGCAGGGATACCCTCCGCGATCAGTACCTTCTCGTTCATCCGCCTCTTGTCGATCAGATCAGCGATGGCGTCATGCCGGATGCCGTAGACGATCCCCCGCCGCTCCAGATCATGATAGATATCCTCCTTCACGACAGTATTCCCCGGAACCCATGGAATGTAAGCGTACGCTTTATTGCCGTTCTCCTCCACGGAGATCACAAATTCCTTTTTGTCCAGAGAATCAAATATGGACTTCCTGGCATTCTTTTTGTCCGTTTTGCCTGTACTGCTCGCCTTTTTCTGATCGATGAGCGCACACCGCTTCGCCTTCATGTCCGTGGCAGACCAGACCAGACTGCAGTACGCAGAGACATCCAGGCCAGACTCCAGCCCCAGGCGGATCTCGCGCATCTGTGCGTGGCTGAACAGATGATTGGCATAATGGGAAACAGCCAGCTTTTTCTCCAGTCCCAGACGGATCTCCTGCATCTGCATCCAATTGTACTGACTGTCAAAATAGGGCGTGATGTCCAGATCCTCACACAGTCCGATCCGGATCTCGCGGATCTGCGGCGCACACACACCCTCCCACAGCCATCGTTCAATGGGCAGACGGTTCAAAAGCGCCAGCCGGATCTCCTTGAGATCGTCGTCTGCAAAACCTCTGTCGATGAAGGGAAGCAGATCGATGCCGGCATAGAGTCCCAGACGGATCTGCCGCATGGACTCGTAGCTGTAGGCAGGATTGGCATAGAGGGCGGCGTTCACTTTGTCCTGCATCCCCAGACGGATCTGTTCCATCTGCAGCCAGTTAAATTCCGGGTTTGCATAGAGGGAGACGTCCAGCCCCTGCTCGATGCCCAGCTTGATCTCCTGATCCTGTACTTTTTGATATTCGTCATTCTCCATCACGGGAAAATGCAGCTCCAGCTGTTTGTTCGAATCTAAGTTTTCCATATCTGTAACGATTCACTCCTTAGGCATGATTTGTGTAATGATAATTATTTATTGTACCATGAGCGGCGCGGAAAGTCCACTGGATATTGCACACAAAAACCACCGCCAAAGCGGTGGTCCTTGTGCCTGTCCTGATGATCCGATCGATATATTACTGCCGGATATCCACATACCCGACCGCGAGTGAGTCCTCGACAAACTCATACGCGCTGCCGTGAGTGCACAGGTCCAGATACAGATACCCTAGCTCCTCCTCGGGCACGAGCCATGCCATGTGCACGGTCGCCGTCCCGCCTGCCTCCAGATTCGTGATATAATTGTTGTGCCGCTCCCCGCCGTGCACGTCATAATACCACATTTCCGCAAAGTGCGCCGCGCCCGCGGGCACTGCCTCATCCCACGCCGCGCTCCCTTCCGGCGCCCTTTCTCTATACAGTGCCATCTGTCCATCCCGCTCCTCGATCTTCATGAGATTTCCGAAGAACAGGACCTCGTCCAGCGCCCCGCTTCCGGTGTTGGTGTACTCCACTGTGACATAGACGAGCTTCTGCGGCACCTCGCGGCTTTCCACCACTTCGTTCAGAGAATTGATGCCGTCCCCGTACCTGATGTAATCGATCCTGACCGGAAGCAGTTTTCCCGACGCGTCCGTCTCCTTTTGCAGCTGTGCCTTCCCATCGCTGTCCAGCATAGACTGGTCGAGCAGGCTGATGTTGTCACTGACCTGCACATCGGTCACTTTGATCTCCACATTGCCAAGTCCCCTCCAGTCGTCCTCCGGCGACTCTGCATGCGCCGCGGCAAAGGACTCGCCAATCGTATGCGTATTTGCCATTGCAGACCTCGGGATCGATCCATTGGGATTCTGATCGTCAACCGTCTCCCCGCGCAATGCCGCCTCCCCGCGCGATGCCAGATGCTCGCTCCAGTTATACGCGTGCACGGCATCCTGCGCATTTTCATCCAAGACGGGCTCCAGACGGACACCCTCCGCGATCTTTAAGACCTCCTCCTTCGTCACATCCGACGCCGCATACATCTCCATCACATAATGCACATCCGTATACGCCACGTACACGCGCTGGTTAAATGAGACCTCCTCGCCCTCTCCGCCATGCAGCAGGAAGTAGACGCCCTCATGACCGCCGACACGGATATTCTCCGACTCCCTGACATCCGTCGTGAGCATCTCAAACTGCGTATCACCTGTGTCCATCCTGTAAAAAGTGATCGACACGCCGCCCTTGTACAGATTGTCCGCATAGCTGTACTTGCCGCTCCCTGTGTCCACCATGCCCTCCGGCAGATACGAGACCACCATCCTGACATCTGGTATATCAAGTACCTCCTGCGGCTGTTCTCCTGCCGCCGTATCGTCCTTGATCGTCTCACTGCCGTCCGTACTGATACTGGTATTTACCGCGTACTTCCCCACCGGTTCGGTGCGCATTTTATACAGGATCCCTGCAAACACGGTCGTTCCGAGCAGCATCGCTGCCGTAAGTGCTGCTATGATTGTCTTTTTCGCCATATGTTTTCTTCTCCTTCCCTGTGACACTGTCCTGATCTGTCTATGCACTTCATTCTCCACCATCTGTCTTAAATCCGCCGGCATCTCAGGAAAATTCTGCCTCAAATCCTCTATTTTCATCTCTCAATCTCCATTTCCGCCCGGTTTACACCATGAAACAAAGCAAGGAACGCTATGCTCCACTCAGATCCAGGCACAATACACACTCATTCCATCGGTTAACAGCCTGCCGTCCGCTGCGGCGCCAACTGTCTCACTGCGCATCCGCCAGCTCTTTTCTCATCTTATCCCGCGCCCGCGCAAGACGGTTTTTGACTGCACTCTCCGTCGTGTCCATGAGTGCCGCGATCTCCCTGACACTGTACCCTTCCATATAATAAAGGGTGACTGTGAGCCGTATCTCTTCCGCAAGATGGCTGAGCGCCTCATACAAGTCCGAGTAGTCTGCCCGCTCTGCGGCCTCCTCCTCCACGGTATAACCCTCCAGCGGCACCAGTTTCTTCTCCCGCCGCATGATAGCATAGCACTCATTGATCACGATGCGGATCAGCCATGTCTTAGCGTATGCGTCCCTGCGCAGTGTCTGGAATGACGCGAACGCCTTCACGATCGCCTCCTGTATGGCATCCGCGCAGTCCGCGTCGCTGCGCAGCAGCGTCTTTGCCACATGGTACATCGCATCCTCCGATGCGATGATCAAATTTCCCAATTGTTCTTTTGTCATAATATCCTTTCCGCCGGCTTAATTATCATATCATTCACAACACAAAACGATTCGTTTCATCATTCAATGTACACTGATTCTTACCCTTACACTTATTAGATGTATTATGACACTGATCGGTCGCGGTGAAAATAAATTTTGTATGGAAATATCATGTACAAATTTATTTGAGCTTTCCCCCGAAATATGTTATGATGTGATACAAAGAAAACACGTAACAAAGGAGAGCGATATGGACAGAAAAGCAGTTGCGAGGGAAACCCTGAAGATCATGGATCAGGGATATTACGAATACGAAGGAAAAAGGATCGACATTCAATCGGACATGGACGCGTCCATACGCAGCAGCGTCCTGATCACCCCCACTCAGGGTGCAGAACTTTTGGAAAAATACAGCAGAAATGACAGCTCCGGCATACCGGACGAACGTGTGGAGAATCTCTCCACAGTCGATGCGATCCGTAAGCTCGCAAAGGAGGGCAGGAGCAGCATCGGTGTCCTGAACTTTGCAAGCGCCAAGAATCCCGGGGGCGGTTTCATCAACGGCGCGATGGCGCAGGAAGAGAGTCTCGCGGCATCAGGCACCTTGTACAGGACGCTGACAGCGCACGAGGAGTACTATCAGAGCAACCGCGCACAGACCTCCATGATGTACACAGACCACGCGATCTACTCCCCTGACGTGACCTTCTTCCGATCCGGCAATTTTCGACTGGTGGAAACTCCCGTCAAGGCATCTGTGCTGACACTGCCCGCAGTCAATATGGGTCAGGTACGCCTGAAGGGCGAAGATACCGCCGAGGCAGCGCGCGTCATGCGGCGGCGCATGGCGCTGGCGCTGGCTGTTTTCGCAGAAAAGGGGGCAAAAGATCTGGTACTTGGCGCCTACGGCTGCGGCGTGTTCCGCAACGATCCGCATCAGATCGCCGCCTGGTGGCAGGAGCTTCTGGCAGAGGGCATGGGCGGCTGCTTTGACTCCATTTTCTATGCGGTACTGGATTGCTCCAGAACCGGTGAGTGCATCAAAACTTTTGAGGCTATCACAGAGCCTGTTGTCAGAAAGGACAGAATCTAACTATGGAAGAGAGAAAAAACGAGGCCCGGTACGAGGCAATGCTGAACCAGCTGCGGCTCGCCAACTCTGAGCTGTCCGCCGCGCTGCGCGCAGCCGAGGAGGAAAATCGGGCAAAGAGCAGTTTTTTGTCCAACATGTCCCACGATATCCGCACACCGATGAATGCGATCATGGGGATGACCTCCATCGCGCTCTCGCACATTGACGAAAAACCGCGCGTGCTCGACTGCCTTCAGAAGATCCAGACCGCCTCGACACATCTGATGGACCTGGTCAACGATGTGCTTGACATGTCCCGCATCGCAAGCGGCCGCATGACACTGACCGAAGAAGCGTTTTCCCTCGCCGACATGGTACATGATATCACGATCATCATGCGCCCGCAGGCCGCACAGAAGCATCAGGCATTCCATCTGGAGGTCGGGCAGATCTACGAGGAGAATCTGATCGGCGATCCGCTCCACCTGCGGCAGATCCTGGTCAACATCATCGGAAACGCGGTGAAATATACACAGGAGGACGGTACAGTCCACGTAACAGTCTCCCAGCACCCCGAACAGGAAGCACATACTGTTCAGGATACGGACCGCAGAATATGGCTCGATTTTCTGTGTGAGGACAACGGGATCGGCATGAGCCAGGAATTCCTTCAGAAGATCTTCGAACCGTTCGAGCGCGTGAACACGGCTGCAATCAACAGGATCGAGGGTACCGGTCTTGGCATGTCGATCGTCAAAAAACTGCTCGACCGCATGGGCGGCACGATCTCTGTCGAGAGCGAGGAGGGACGCGGCAGCCGCTTCCATGTTTCCATCCCCTTCGCACCCGCCCCGGCAGAAGAACGCCCCCTTCCGGCAGGGCAGACGGTGCTGATCGCCGAAAGCATGGACAGCCGGGCACAACAGATCGCCGAATACCTGAAAGACGGCGGAATGGATCCGGTGCGTCTGCAGAACGGCATGGACGCAGTGACATGGCTGGCCGAGGCACAATACGAGAACCGTATGCCCTGCGCCCTGCTTCTGGGGCAGGAGCTCAACGATATGTCTGCCCTTGATATGGCCGCCCATGTGCGCGGTCTGGCCGGGGCAGAATTTCCGATCATCATGATCGCAGAGGCAGACTGGGTTCAGATCGAATACCGCGCGACAAGAGCCGGCGTCAGCGCCTTTGTCCCCTGCCCGCTGTTCAGGAGCCGGCTCTATGCGGCGCTGTCCGAGCTGACATCCAAGGCACAGCGAAGCCGCTCCGACCACACGGGAAAGCCGCTGGATTACGGCCAGTACCGCCTCCTTCTCGTCGAGGACAACGAATTCAACCGCGAGATCGCCATAGAATTGTTATCACAGACAGGCGTACAGATCGAGACTGCCGAGAACGGACTCCTCGCGGTGGAAGCTTTTGAAAATTCCCCGGAGGACTATTACGATCTGATCTTTATGGATATCCAGATGCCCGTTATGAACGGCTATGACGCGGCGAGAAAGATCCGCCAGCTCCCCAGAAAAGACGCAGAAAGCATCTGGATCGTGGCGATGACAGCGAACGCTTTCGTGGAGGATATCCGGCTGTCAAAGGAAGCCGGCATGAACGAGCACTGCTCCAAGCCGATCGACCCAGACCGTCTGCTCGAGATCCTGCGCAAACGCTTGTCCTACAACCAATAAAGTCAGGAGGGATCAACAATGCAGTCCTATCAGGAGGAATACATCGCCAATCTGAGGGATCTCACTATGCCCGCATCCCGCAGGGATACAGGCTGCGGTTCTTTTGAGGCATACTGCGAAACGCTCCTGCAGTACCGCAGTCTCATCATGGCAAAGATCGACCGCAATATCGAGCTGCTCCGCGATAAAGTATTTCCGCTGTTTGACAGGCTCTTTGAGGCCACACCGGAGGAGCTTGAAGAACTGGAAGCGTTTTCCCATCTTCTGCTGGATGGAAAGAATGAGCTCGACGGCGGACTGTTCTGCCGGATCTACCAGGCGCTGCTGAACCGCGCACGGCACGACAAGGACACCAAAGCGGTCATCCGGTGCCTGTACTGGCTCGGTATCGGACGTCACAACATGTGCAGCAAAATGGTAGGGCTGGAATGGTCCGACATTGAATATTATATGTCACAGATGCGCCTGTGTTTTGCAGAAGCCGCAGCGTATCTGAAATACTATGACAGCATTGACGATACGGATACCAGAGGATATATCCTGCGCTCCCGCGCCAACACCGCCCTGGGCCAGTATCAATCCGCCAGCGCAAAGATCCGCGCGGCAAGGCAGACCCTTCAGATCCTGCAGGATGAGGAGCTGCAGCAGAAGACACCGGAGCTCCCATGGGACCGATACATCTATATGACACACCAGCAGATGACTTCCAGCATATCCTACAGCCGCGAGAACGACATGACGCCGCAGGACGTAACTGCCATCATGGAATCGGCGCATATCGTCCACAACAGGCGGATCCAGGAGGCAGTCAGCAGAAACGAAGCGCCTCCCATGCGGTCGGCTTTTTACTGCTATGCCATCGAATACTACTGCGGACTGCTCACGCTCGAGGAACTGCTCGGGCGAATGGAGGAGCTGATGGATCTCGCCGATACGGCGGGCTTTTCGTCTGATAACATCTACGCAGTCATCTCCCTTCCCGCCATCTACTGCCAGTACCTGCGGGAATATCCGGAACAGCTGCCCGGACGTGAGAAATATCTGGAGAGCCTTTACCGAAAAGTGATATCCTACACCGAAGCATTTCCCAAGGATACAGCAGGCGAGCAGCTCTTTTATTCGCTCCGTCAGCTCTCGACCACCTTTATCGAGACGGCGCACAGCATCCCCTACGGGGAGTTTCAACAGAACCTGCTGATCCATTTCGCTCCCGACGTCTATGTCCACTCACAGGTGGTCGGCAAAACCGCATCGGCCTTCTGTGAGCTCATCATGAGAGAGGAACCTGCCTTCTTCGACGATATCGAATCGGTACAGAAACGATCCGATCCCGACGCCAAGCGCCAGGAAGTCCTGGATCTTGCGATGAACAGCGGCGTCTTCCACGACGTCGGCAAGCTCAATTTCATAAGTCTTTTTACCCGGACTGCAAGACAGTGGTTTGAGGAGGAGTACGAGATCACACAGCTGCACACAGTCGTGGGCAGCGCGCGCCTGGCTGCCTGCGCGTCCACACGCCGCTATGCATCGGCCGCCCTCGGCCATCACAGCTGGTATGACGGCTCGCACGGTTATCCGGAATCATACAGGCGCCTGGAGTGCACTGACCGCCTGATAGTCGACGTGATCGGCCTGATCGACTGGCTGGACAACACCATGACTTATGCATGGCTGTACGGTCATACAAAAAAGACCTTTGACGAGGCCGTCCGGGACGCAGTCGCGCTGGAGGGAAAACGCTTCTCACCGCTCCTGACTGCAAGACTCCGCGACAAGGCCGTGACCGGGACGCTCCGGCAGGCGTTTGAGACCGCGCGTCGCGAGGCGTACCGCCAGCTCTATTCACAGGTAACAAGATAAAATTATGTTTTCTGAAGAGCGCATCAATAAGAGAACTGCCGCGCAGCACACGCGGCAGTTCTCCATATATGTGAAATGGTAAGTACCAATTTCAAGCATATTAACGCAAATATTGTGTCCAGTGACAATTGGGTTCATCTGTATCACACCGGCGTTGGGAGTTCCTGTGGTAGGCAGGTGCACCTATGTGAAAATGAAACCGGCTTTATATGCCTTTCCTGAAAACACAGTGCATTTTCAGGGTTTGTCCTGAACTGTCAGTTTGTCGTTTATCACAAACGATCCGGTCACCCCTGTCTATCTCGAATGACCGATTCATCCACCGGCAATCTGATTGTCCGATGAACGATTGTTTTGTCTTACAGACTTTTGTCACAGGAGCGGGCAGCCTGCGCTGCCCGGCTCCTTATTTGAATCCTGAATCTTATGCAATTACGTGCATCATACGGCTGATTAGCCTAACAGGCTGAGTACGCCCTGGTTTGCCTGGTTGCCCTGTGCAAGCATGGACTGACCTGCCTGAGAGAGGATGTTCGCGTTAGAGTACTTCACCATCTCTGTCGCCATATCTGTATCACGGATCTGGCTCTCAGCTGCTGTCGTGTTCTCCACTACGTTATCCAGGTTGTTGATCGTGTGCTCCAATCTGTTCTGTACTGCACCGAGTAATGAACGCTGTGCGGATACATGTGCCACTGCGTCTGCGATCGCATCGATTGCGTATGTCGCTGCTGCACCGGAGCTGTCCTTCACATTCAGTCCCTGAATGCCAAGTCCTGCTGTGTCAAGCGCGTCGATCTGAACAGAGATCTTGTTGGTCATGTCTGCGTCTGCACCTACATGAAGAGCGAATGTGAGACCTTCTTTTCTATCAACTTTTCCTTTTGTGATAGAAAACTCAACATTACCATTTGCATCAACCTTTGTCGTATCCGGAGCATTACCTACTGTAGCAGCTGCTTTCGTTGCACCGATACTGCTCGCGATCTTCAGCTCCTGATTGATCAGCTTATATGCCTTATCAGCAGTGATCACCTGCGGTTTGGTATCATCAATCGAATCCTGTCCCGTTGAACCATCTACCTTCAAATCATCAACCATGACATGATATGTCTTGCCATTGTAAACTACAGAACTTCCTTTTGCTACTTTGTCAAGAATATCATCAAGTTCCAACATATTCTTGTCTGCATTTGTTGTGCCATTTGCATCAACTACTGTATACTGTGTTCCGTCTACTGTGATCAGCTCGCCACCCTTTGCACTGGCAATCGATGTTTTTTGAGTAATATCGGTTAAAGTTGTCGAACCAATCGTATACTCCGTTCCGCCGATCTTGATGGTATCGCCAAGCTCCAGTGCCTTCATGGTAAATGTAGCCTTTGTCGTGTTCTGCGTCATTGTACCATTGATACCTGCATCATGCGCATCCACTGTCACAGTCTTGGTATCCCTGTCACCCTTCAGCAGATAGGTCTCGTTAAACTTTGTCGTCTCTGATACACGGTCGATCTCTGTCAGAAGCTGTGTAACCTCATCCTGGATCGTCTGACGGTCAGAAAGTGCGTTTGTACCGTTGGAAGCCTTCACTGCCAGCTCGTTCATTCTCTGTAACATGTCATGAACTTCTGTCAGAGCGCCTTCTGCTGTCTGCACTGCGCTGATACCATCTTCCGCGTTCAGAGAAGCCTGTGACAATCCACGGATCTGCTTTCTCATCTTCTCAGAGATCGAGAGACCTGCTGCGTCGTCTGCCGCACGGTTTACCTTGTAGCCAGAAGAAAGCTTCTCAGCTGACTTGGAAAGTGTTCCCTGTGTGATGCCTAACATTCTGTTCGCATTCATTGCTCTAAGATTGTGCTGTACTACCATAATAAATACCTCCTTGTGTTTACATGGTATAGGATCTGCCAAAGTAATCCGGCATTTCCTATACCAGAGCCAACTTCGTTGGCTCGGACAACTCCTTTTGTCCGGGCGATCTGCATCGCCATTGTTACTTTGTTCCTTTTTTTGCCAGGGCTATGCCATTACTTAGCCCTGGCCTGCCTTGCTGTCTGCCATTTCACCTTCAGACAGCTGCAATCTTGTACTTACCAATATTTAGTTGTAATCTGCAAGCCCATTCCGGCTTTGCTCTATATTCATGAAAACGTTTAATATCCTTATTAACCATTTCCAAAAATATCATGTTCATCTGTACCCGATATTCCCATATTTCATATAGAACATATAGAGATCCTATGAAATAAATCTACACAGATACTCTTTTTACATTTTATTAATTAATATGATAGCTTTCTAATCTGTTTTCAATTTTCTGATTTACTTTTTACTGCTATTGATTTCAAACTGTGTCTCGGAAAATTAAATGACCTGCCACATCGTTATCTGCTCGTTGATCCTGCAGTACAATGCCAGCTTCGATGATCCAGGCAGGATGCCTGTATGATGTCTGACATTTCTTGTCAGAACACATCATTTTAAGATTATACTATACTACCACCATAAATACCTCCTTGTGTTTATCTGGTAAGAGATTTGTGAAAGCAACCGACAAATCTATCTTTGAACGAATCCTTTCGTCCTAAGCGATTCTTTACGTCGTATCACTTTACTTTTCAGTTGTTTGTAAGCTTTTTGTGAGTTTTTAACTTGCTTACACTTTATATATCGGAGTATCCTCAAAATACTTTAGCCTTAATTTGATATTTTTTTAAATTTTCTCTGTTTTTTGAATTTTATCAAAAATAGACACAATTATGTAAACCTCCGTATTCTTTTCAACGATTCCGCTCTTTGCTATAATATAGCCATTTACAGGGAAAAAGAAGGCGCGGAGAGATGTATTTTTATGTCACCAATCCAGGATGCAAAGAACTACTATACCATAGAACATTTCAACAATCTGCCGGAAGATTTTCATACAGACCCATAACTACATCCGAAATAAATGAAATGACAGCTCGGTCTATATGTCATTTGGCGCGCAGATGACAGGGAAAAAAGACCACCGCATACGCGGTGGTCTCTGGTATTCTCTATATGCTAAAATCTATCGCTTTGATTAGCCTAACAGACTGAGTACGCCCTGGTTAGACTGGTTGCCCTGTGCGAGCATAGACTGACCTGCCTGTGAGAGGATGTTTGCGTTAGAGTACTTAACCATCTCTGTAGCCATATCTGTATCACGGATCTGGCTCTCAGCTGCTGTCGTGTTCTCTACTACGTTATCCAGGTTGTTGATCGTGTGCTCTAATCTGTTCTGAACTGCACCGAGAAGTGAACGCTGTGAAGATACATGCGATACTGCATCTGCAATCGCATCGATCGCATATGTTGCTGCTGCACCTGAGCTGTCCTTTACATTCAGTCCCTTGATACCAAGTCCTGCTGTATCAAGAGCATCAATCTGAACAGAGATCTTGTTGGTCATATCTGCATCTGCACCTACATGAAGAGCAAATGTCAAACCTTCTTTTCTGTCTACTTCACCTTTCGTGATTGAGAACGTAACCTTTCCATTTGTTGCTGCTGTCGGAGCATTTCTCACTTGGGCAGCTGTCTTTGTGGCACCAACGCTGCTCGCAATCTTAAGCTCCTCATTGATCAGCTCATATGCTTTTCCGGCTGTGATCACCTGTGGCTTTGTATCATCAATATTATCTTTTCCTGCTGTGCCGTCAACTTTCTTTGTATCCACCATAGCATGATATGTCTTGCCGTTATAAACTGCGGAACTACCGTCACTGATCTTCTTCAAGATATCATCAATTGCCAAAATATTCTTATCCGCATTCGCACCTGCAGCACCAGCCACTGTATACTGTGTTCCATCAACTGTGATCAGCTCTCCGGCTGTCGCACTCTTTATAGAACTTGCTTTGATCGTAGCGGCATCAGCACCGATCGTATACTCTGTTCCGCCAATCTTAACTGTATCGCCAAGCTTTAACTCATTCATCGTGAATGTCGCTTTGGTCGTATTCTGTGTCAATGTTCCGTTAATACCAGCATCATGAGCATCAACTGTAACAGTCTTGGTATCTCTGTCGCCCTTCAACAGATAGGTCTCGTTAAACTTGGTCGTCTCAGAAACACGATCGATCTCTGTAAGAAGCTGATCAACCTCATCCTGGATCGTCTGACGATCTGAAAGAGCGTTTGTGCCGTTGGAAGCCTTCACTGCCAGTTCGTTCATTCTCTGTAACATGTCATGAACTTCTGTCAGAGCGCCTTCTGCTGTCTGCACTGCGCTGATACCATCTTCAGCATTCAGAGATGCCTGTGAAAGACCTCTGATCTGCTTTCTCATTTTCTCGGAAATTGAAAGACCTGCTGCATCATCAGCCGCTCTGTTTACCTTGTAACCAGAAGAAAGCTTCTCTGCTGACTTGGAAAGTGTTCCCTGTGTGATACCTAACATTCTGTTAGCGTTCATAGCTCTAAGATTGTGCTGTACTACCATAAATTTACCTCCTTGTTTTGCCTGCCCGGACGTCCTTATCCGGGTGTACCGCGAGCAAATCCTTTTACTCATTTTTGCGGTACGCGCTTTATTTTTCCTTATTTAGTTGTATTTATAATATCCGGTTCCGGCTGCTTGTCGGCGCGCCTGCTTGTGCAGCCGTGCCCGGTTATTAACTAAATAACATAGTACGCAACACCCTTTCGGGTTCTAGAAGATTTTATCAGATTTATGTTACTTATTTTTTATATCGGTAATTTTTTATGTAACTTTAGATCGGTCATTTATATTACAACAAAAAATTTTATTATGCAACCCCTATAAAAAAA
>VSNO01000051.1 GCA_009774375.1 Lachnospiraceae bacterium | reverse complement strand
GAGGTGAAACTATAATTTTGGAAATTGCGGATACCTTGTAAAATAAGGGATTCGAGTTTCCGAGAGCACACTATATATTTGGGGGGTACTTAAGATGGTAGATTTACTGGGCGGCATGGTCGCGGACTATGCGATGGGCTATGCTGAGAATTATGTGATGTCGGTATTGCAGGCGTATATGTGGATCATTGTGCTGATATCCATACCGCTTCTCGCGGTTGCGATTGCCTATTGCTTTTTTGGGATTAAGATTTACAGGGTTTTGTTGGTGATCAGTGGACTTTTTGGCGGTGGTATCGTCGGTGGGCTGCTGCTTGGACTGATCACGGAGTCAGGAGGCGGCGCTGTTGTCGGATTTCTGCTGGTCGGTGCGCTGATGGGTGCCTTGTCCTGGTATATTTATAAGGTATTTTTATTTATACAGACATTTTTTTCCAGTTTCTTTGCCACGTTTATGCTGATGCTGGTGCTCACAAAGAGTCCGGGGATATCTATGATCATTGGCATTATTGTTGGAATGGTTCTAGGTGTTCTGATCTGTATCTACACGAAGCTGTTTGTCATGATTACGACGGCATACCGTGGTGCAGGTACGATTTCTAACGTGTTCTCCCTTTTCTTTATTGCTTCGGGTGCATATCGGATCGTGAATCTGCTTCTCTTAGCTGGTTTTACAGCAGGTGGGTTTTATGTGCAGAAACGTTTTTTCAGTGGCAGCTATGAGTCAGGTGAAAACAGGAGAAGGGGGGCGTCTGCTGTGATAGCAGGTACGTGTAAGCTTGTGGGCATCGAGGGCATGTACAAGGGATTTGAGTTTGATGTCGAGGATATGATCACGCTCGGAAGGGATGTGGACAACTGCAATGTGATTTTTCCCGATACCTGTGCAGGTGTGAGCCGTATCCAATGCCAGATCTCGTACAACAGGAAAACCAGGTCTGCGTCTGTTGTGGATAAGTTCTCATCGTACGGAACGACATTGAACGGCACAAAGCTTGAGATCAATCGGCCGATGCCCTTAAAAAACGGCGATGTCATCATGTTCGGTGAAAACAATGTGTTCAAATTGAATTGTTAGGTGGAATAGATATGATAAGAGCAGCCAGTTATACTGATCAGGGCGGTCGTGAGTACAATGAAGATGCCTGTATGGTCGTGAAGCAGGACGACTATCTGTGTGCTATTGTGGCGGACGGACTGGGCGGTCACGGAGGCGGAAAGCTTGCTTCCATGACTGCTGTCAATGCTGTGAAGGAGTGTTTTGAAGCCATGGATCCCGGTGCAGATGTGCAGGCCAGTAATGTTTGTATGTGGTTTGACACTGCCAATGGGCGTGTGCTGGAGATGCAGACACGGGAGTGTGGGATGAAGACGACGATGGCGCTGATCTGTCTGAAATTTGATGCGGACAGGGTACTTGCGGCACATCTGGGCGACACAAGGATCTATCATTTTGCGGACGGTGTGCTGTCACACATGTCGTTTGACCACAGTGTGTCGCGGATGGCTGTTCTGGCAGGGGAGATTCCGATGGAGGCGATTCGTTTTCATACGGATCGCAATAAGTTGTTGAAAGCGGTTGGAAAAGGCGAGGATGCGACTCCCGAGATAAAGGAGCTGCTCATAGACAGGAACATACACAATGCGTTCCTGATCTGTACGGACGGTTTCTGGGAGTATGTGACGGAGGAGCAGATGGAGGAATCTCTATGTGCTTCTACCACGCCGAGGGAGTGGCTCGAGCATATGCGCTGGCATATCAGAAATACAGCAAAAGTGGGAAATGACAACAATACGGCGGTTGCGGTGTTTGTCGATTAGATTGGAGAAGATTATGAGGATAATGAAGCGGATAAAAGGCGTGTTCCTATGCCTGATCGCGGTGCTTGTAATATGCAACATGTTCGGTTCTGGCGTGTGTGCGGATGAGTCCCTCACTGTGGGGATAGATCAGTACAGAACAGAGAATGGCAAGATAATTATATATGTGAATCATAATAGGGGAAGTGACTGGAATCTGGATTATTCGGAGAGTTCTGTCATGGTGGGTAAACAGAGTCTTCCGATCGAATCTGTCAGCAAGTTCAGAGATTGTGGAGAATCTGTTTCCTATATGTTTGTGGTCGACATTTCTGGTTCCATGGACAAGACAAGGATCGATACTGTGAAGGAGACGCTGCGGGAATTCGTCAATACCAAAAAGAGCGGCGATAACATTTGTATCGCGACGATGGCTGATGATCTGGTGAGTTCAGGATTCTCGGAGGATGCGCAGGTGCTGAATGATTTCGTTGACACGATCGAAGTCACGCGCCAGGATACAGATTTGTACAAGAGTATCCGGGAAGAACTGAATGTGCTGAAGACGGACAAGAATGTGCACCAGAAACGGTGTCTCGTGATCTTCTCGGATGGCGCGGATGATCAGAAGGACGGTATCACGCAGTCGGAGGCGGAGACGCAGGTGAAGGAAACACATATACCAGTGTTCACGGTCGCACTGCTTCCTGACAATTATAAGGACACGGATCTGGAAAGTGCCAAGATCTTAGGGAGTTTTGCGAGGTATTCCGCAGGCGGTGTGCATTATGTACCCAGAATTGATGGGTTTGAGTGCAGGGAAATATGTGCGAAGGTCACCAGAGTGATCGATGAGAGTCTGGTCGTCTCTGTCGATCTTGCGGATGTGACGGCACAGGATGGTAATATCTATCTGGGGGTCAACCTTTCAGACGGCACAGCACAGGGGAAGGATGGGATGCAGATTCCTGTCGGCGATATCCTGGATGCAATCAAGGAAGCACAGAGTGTGAATGTAAATGTGAATATTAATAAAAACGATAGTGATGTACAGGAGGAGTCATCAGAGGTTGTCACGAAGGAGGCAGAACAACCGGAAGGAACTGTCAACACTGCACTGATTATCGGTATTGCGGCTGTGATCATCGTGGTCATCGTGATTTTCATCATTGCGATCCTGTCTGGAGGGAAAAAGAAAACAGTTTCGCTGTCTGATGACAACAGCTTTTCTGGCCGGAGTGAGGACAGCAGGACTATCGGGCTGAACCAGAGCGCATCTGTTGCTGTGCCTCCTACAGAGAAAAGATCAGCTGTCGGGATCAAGATCATATTGTACAAGGTAGGACCTGGCAAGGAGGAGAACTATCCACTTGTTCTGGATGGCAAAAAGACATTGGGACGGAAAAAGACGTGTGACTTAAGTTTTGAGAATGATAATGCGCTTTCCAGTGTACACTGTTATTTGTACAGCAAGGACAAGAAAGTCTATGTGAAGGATAACAATTCGACGAACGGAACCTTTGTAAACGGTGTGCCGATCACAGGCGAATTTGCCTTGGAGAACGATGATATACTGCTCGTAGGCTCCGCTGAATACAAAATTGTTCAGGAGTAGGATACAGGTATGGATATCAGTAAAATGTGCCCTGGCTGCATGCAGAAAGTGGAGCACAGAGACAGTATGGGTATATGTCCGCACTGTGGTTATGATTTAAATCAGATGAAGGCGGAGCCGCACCAGATGCAGCCGTTCACGATACTGGCTGGAAAGTATCTGGTGGGCAAGGTCATTGGAGAAGGCGGGTTCGGCATTTCCTATCTTGGTTTCGACCTGAATCTGGAGTTAGTCGTGGCGATCAAGGAATTTTACCCGAACGGATTTGTGACAAGGGAATCCAATGTCACGACAATGGTGTCAATGTATGCCGGGAAGAATGAGGCAGATGTCAGCAAATGGCGTGAAGGCTTTATCAATGAGGCGCGAAACCTGGCGAAGTTCTCGAACCTGAACGGTATTGTCGAAGTAAGGGATTTTTTTAACGAGAACGGCACTGCTTATATTGTTATGGAATATATAGAGGGGATCACACTGAAACAGTACCTGAAACAGAACGGTGGAAAAATTTCTGTCAGTAAGACCTTTGAGATGATGGAGCCTGTCATCCGGGCTTTGTCAAAGGTGCATGATGCTGGGATAATCCACAGGGATATCAGTCCTGACAATATTATGATCACGAAATATGGCGGCATGAAGCTCCTGGATTTCGGTGCGGCACGCGAGTTTGCGGGAAATGCGGAGAAGAGCCTTTCCATCATGTTAAAGCCCGGCTATGCGCCGGAGGAGCAGTACCGGAGTCGCGGAAAACAGGGACCGTGGTCGGATGTGTATGCACTCACGGCAACGATCTACAAATGTATCACAGGCGTGACACCCGTTGAATCTATGGAGCGCATGCGAGAGGATACCCTCAAATCCCCCAGGGAGCTGGGAGTCAGCATCAGTGATGCGCAGAACACGGCGGTCATGCAGGGAATGGCAGTGTATGCCGAGAACAGGTTTCAGAGTATGAACGCGCTATATATGGCGTTGTATTCAAATGGAAGTGTGATGAAGGTGGTGGAATCTTCCGGGATCAAGACTGCGAGCGAACAGATCAGGTCAGATGTCGTCAAAGAAGAAGACAGGGATAAAAAGTTTGCAGATATCAAACTTCTGATCACAGGCATCATGGATCAAAAGGTTATATTGATCGGTGCTGTTGTGGTGTGCGGTGTTCTTCTGATCATCCTGTGTGCTGCTCTCATGCCGAAAGAGCCAGACAGCGGCTATAGGGCCGGTGCAGAACCGGATGCAGATCAGAGTGTGGCAGAATCTGTGTATTCTGATGAACCTGGTGATTTTATTGATTTCATGACAACAGCAGAGGAGCATTCTGAGGATGCTGCTGACGAGATGGCGGATGTAGAAGATAGTGTTTTGCGGATAAGGGATAAGTATGATCGGATAGTTAATGGGATATCATCTAATTCATATGATATCGTGATGATTGATGAAGGAACTCTGGCATATTCTGAGCAGGATCAGATTAAGGCAATTGTAGTTCAAAAAGATTATGGCGGGTCAGATTATACCCGGTATTTTTATTATGATGAAAGCGGGCTGTTTTTTGCGTATTATGAAGGCGTTGATTCGCACAGACTGTATTTTGACGCAGATCAGTTACTCCGTTGGAGATACAGTCCTGACGCAGCAGATCATAGCAAGGCAACAGACTATGATCTTGAGGATACTTATGAATATTACCAGTGGGAGACCCTTGTGCTTTCAGAGTCACAATATATGTTGGATGAGTGGAAATATGTATCAGCAAATGGGATTGACATCCAGGATTATATACTTGTGGGCAGCGATGTCAGGTACATATCAAAATCAGAATTGAGAGGATTTACTACTGAGCAATGCCGGCTGGCGCGGAATGAGATCTATGCGCGTCATGGGAGAGTGTTTGATGATGAGTATCTCAAAGAATATTTTGCTTTAAAAGAATGGTATGTACCTTCAATTGCTCCGGATGACTTCGATGAATCGCTTCTTAATTCCTATGAAATTGCCAACAGGGATTTGATCGTGGAATATGAGAAAGAATGTGGATATAGATGATGAGTATAAGGAAATGCGGATTAATTGTTTTGGCGGCAGGCTTTATTTTTTCTTTTGCTGCTTGCGGGCAGAGCAGCACAGAAGAAGATATGACACTTATGGAAGTGGATTCAACGGCCGATTTTATAATAGCAGATGCACGTGAGTCAACGCAGCAAAACGATCCTGGATCAGAAACAGAGACCTCGGTTAATGATCTGCAGGAAGACTGTGAGGTAGAGACAGGTCAAGAAGGTGAGCCTGTTGAACTGGTTGATTTATATACTACTGCCAGAGTGAATGTGAGGCGGGAACCCACAGCAGATTCTGGGATATATGATACCTATGCGCCGCATGAAACAGTGCAGGGAATTGAAAATCTTGGTGAGTGGTGGAGTGTTCAAGTTGATGGCGGTATTTATTACATTGCGAGTGATTATCTGAAAGAAAAGGCCGAGGGTGCAAACGGGTTTCTGATCGTCATAGATGCCGGACATCAATCTAAGGGGAATACTGAAAAGGAACCTGTCGGGCCGGGGGCAAGTGAGACAAAATACAAAGTATCTGGTGGCACGAGCGGGAAGACAAGTGGTCTGAAGGAATATGAGTTGAATCTGATGGTCGCCCTGAAGTTGGAGGAAGCGCTCGAGTTTCGGGGATATGAAGTGGTCATGGTGCGGACGACGAATGATGTGAATATAAGTAACAGCGAGAGGGCGGCTATAGCGAATGATCTCAATGCAGATGCTTTTATCAGGATACATGCAAACGGTTCGGATAACCCAGCGGCTAACGGTGCAATGACGATCTGCCAGACAGCCGAAAACCCATACAACGCTTCTTTTTATGAGCAGAGCAAGAAGCTGTCGATATATGTGTTGGATGAACTGGTCGCTGTAACTGGGTGTAAAAAGGAGTATGTGTGGGAAACGGATACCATGAGCGGGATAAACTGGTGTCAGGTTCCGGTTACGATCGTGGAAATGGGGTATATGACCAATCCGGAGGAGGATGCCTTGATGGCGACAGAGGATTATCAATATAAAATTGTGGATGGAATCGCTAATGGGATTGATAAGTTTCTTGTGGAATGATCTGGTGGGATTAGTACTATGAAACTGCTTTATTTCGGTGCGGCGCATGAGATTGGTTCGAACAGATCTGTGTCATTGCATGAATATTACTGGGTGAATCAGGACGGAGAATACAGTGAGGCGATCATATCTACTGATTTTTGGTTGTTGGGAGAGCCGACATTCATCGGAAACGGAGACAGTGGTGTGCAGTGTGATGAGGACTAGAACATGAGATGGAGAAGGCATAAGAAAAGAAAATGGAATAGGGTTTTGGTGCTGTTGCTTCTTCTTACCCTGACCACGGCAGGGATTGTAGTGTATGCGGTGGAGAGCGGGCAAAAGAAGGAAAAAGTCGGGCTGGATGAATCTATTAATGGGATACAGACGGGGGAATCTGCGGAGAATGAGGAGAACAGCGCAGATCAGGAGAGCGCTGTTTTGTCGGAGACAGCAATCGAAACAGAAACACTGGTCGGAATAGCAACCGAGACAGAAACGGAAACAGGGCAGATGACAGAATATGAACCGACCAGGCAGCGCGCGGCGGAATTTATAAGCCGGATGACGATAGAGGAGAAGGTCGCGCAGATGTTCTTTATCACACCGGAACTGCTGACAGGGACAGAGCTTGTGACAGCCGCAGGGGATGTGACAACGAATGCTTTTGACAGGTTTCCTGTGGGAGGTCTTGTCTATTTTGCAAAAAACCTGGAGACACCGGATCAGACCAGGGATATGCTGCGGGATGTGCAGGAATATGCACTGCAGACACAAGAGTTTCCTGTTTTTCTGGGTGTGGACGAGGAGGGTGGCAGAGTACTCAGGATCGCCTCCAACAGCGTGTTTGGCGTGCCGAAGACGGAGGCGATGGGAGTGCTCGCCGCACAAAAGGATACACAAGTGATTCGCGATGCGGCTGACACGATTGGTGTATACCTGAGTGATCTTGGTTTCAATGTGAATTTTGCTCCCGATGCGGATGTGCTCACAAATGAGTCAAACCAGGCGATTGGCGACCGTTCGTTTGGCAGTGATCCGCATATTGTGGCCGATATGGCATGGGCGTACACGGAAGGACTTCATCAGCATGGCATACTGGCGTGCTATAAACATTTTCCAGGACATGGTGGGACAGTTGAGGATACCCATGCAGGATACGCGTATTCCTATAAGACGATCGGGGAATTAAAGGAGACAGAACTTGTTCCGTTTCAGAGCGGGTGTGATCGAGGGATCGACTTTATTATGGTTTCCCATGTATCGATACCGAATGTGACGGGGGGAGATATTCCGGCCACATTGTCCGGGGAACTTGTTACAGACTTGCTTCGGCAGGAAATGGGGTTTCAGGGTATTATCATAACGGATTCGATGAGCATGGGAGCTGTCAGCGAACATTACAGTCCGGGCGAGGCGGCTGTCATGGCGGTTCAGGCAGGCTGCGATATGCTTTTGATGGCTGATCATTTTGAACCTTCCTATAATGCGGTGCTTGACGCAGTGGCAGACGGAGAGATCGCGGAGGAAGAGATTGATGCCTCTGTGCTAAGGATCATAGAAGCAAAGCTGAGGTTGACAGACTGAGGCGGATCATACAATTGAGGAAAGGGCAGTAAAGAAATGGATATCAAAAAAATATGTCCTGGATGTATGCAGGAGGTAGACAACAGGGACAGTGTTGAGGTGTGTCCGCACTGTGACTATCAACTGAAGCAGATAAAGTCGGCGTCCCATCAGATGCAGCCGTTTACGATATTGGCTGGAAAATACCTGGTTGGGAAAGTGATCGGGGAGGGCGGTTTCGGTATCTCCTATATCGGTCTGGATCTGAATCTGGAGCTGGTTGTGGCTATCAAAGAATTTTATCCCAACGGATTTGTGACAAGGGAATCCAATGTCACGACAATGGTGTCAATGTATGCCGGGAAGAATGAGGCAGATGTCAGCAAATGGCGTGAAGGCTTTATCAATGAGGCGCGAAACCTGGCGAAGTTCTCGAACCTGAACGGTATTGTCGAAGTAAGGGATTTTTTTAACGAGAACGGCACTGCTTATATTGTTATGGAATATATAGAGGGGATCACACTGAAACAGTACCTGAAACAGAACGGTGGAAAAATTTCTGTCAGTAAGACCTTTGAGATGATGGAGCCTGTCATCCGGGCTTTGTCAAAGGTGCATGATGCTGGGATAATCCACAGGGATATCAGTCCTGACAATATTATGATCACGAAATATGGCGGCATGAAGCTCCTGGATTTCGGTGCGGCACGCGAGTTTGCGGGAAATGCGGAGAAGAGCCTTTCCATCATGTTAAAGCCCGGCTATGCGCCGGAGGAGCAGTACCGGAGTCGCGGAAAACAGGGACCGTGGTCGGATGTGTATGCACTCACGGCAACGATCTACAAATGTATCACAGGCGTGACACCCGTTGAATCTATGGAGCGCATGCGAGAGGATACCCTCAAATCCCCCAGGGAGCTGGGAGTCAGCATCAGTGATGCGCAGAACACGGCGGTCATGCAGGGAATGGCAGTGTATGCCGAGAACAGGATACAGAATATGGATGTACTGCATGCAGTGCTGTATTCAGACGAGAGTGCTGTGAAAGTGGAGCCGCCCAAAACGCCGCTAGAGACTGGGCTGCCTTCAGCGGATATCGGTGATACTGGGCGTATAGATACAAAGCTTCCATATGTGGATAGCGCAAATAAGAAAACCATATTGATCGGTGCAGCCGCAGTATGCGGTATTCTTCTGATCGCGGTGTGTGCTGCGCTCATTTCGAAGAGACCGGATCATGACGCGAAAGCTGATGTAAGACCAGAAGCCACGAGCGCCGTATCGAATGTGTCAGGCGAGGCAAACGGTGGTCAGGAGGCGGATCAGCGCACGGCAGGGACAGAAGATACGGATGACTCCATTAATTCCCTGATAGCGGAGGGACGTTATGAGGATGCTGTCGATCAGATCGTAGCATCTGGACTTGGGGAGGCAGAGGGTGCGGACTTGCTGCAGAGGGCGATCGACGAGCTGTATAGCCAGTGTGTCAATGAGACTTCGTCGCTGGCCGACGCGGGGGATTTTGATACGGCGACATCCATTGTGGATGCGCGGACACAGTATTTTCTTGACGTGGCGGACAGGACAGGGTATGTCAGAACGACATACGAATACGAACTTGCGGAGCAGCGCTATAAGATAGGACGCGCCTATGTGGAATATCAGTTTGGGCTTGCCGGGGAATGCGCTGTGAACGAGGACGAGAGTGGGATGCTGGAGGCGCTGTATAGGGCGTCACATGCGGAGTACATTTCCGGCGATGACAATATCGACAGGAAAAAGGAAAGATATTATACGGATCTCGTTCTGGTGCATCTGAATAATATGAATGCCGTGGGGAGCTCCTACCCAGATATCATGAGTTATATCAATGAAAATCTCAAAAATACCGGAAATAACTGTATGCTGATAGAGCTATGGTTTTACTATGATGATCTGTATCATCAGGAGATCGGTGTGCCGCGGATACATGAGACCAGTGTGCGGCGGCTGGGCGCAGGGTATATCCTTCCGGAGAGCAGTACAAGGGAATTGATGTATAGCGAAATCACGGATCTGACAGATTATGAGAAATACATTGCGTTGTTTGAGATCTATGCCCGCCATGGAAGGACATTCAGTGATTCTGTTGTAAACGCATATTTCCAGCAGTTTGGCTGGTACGAGGGAAATGTAGCGAGGGAGTCTTTTGATGAAAATGTGTTGAACGACGCGGAGAGAAAAAATGTCGATGCGATTTTGTCGTTCATGGGAATTAGAGGTTTTTAGCGGAGAATGTCAAAGAAGAGAATTGGTTATATTGCAACAGTATTGATCATACTTGCCGCCGTCACTGCTGCGCTGTGTGTTTTTCTGACACTGCGCAGCAGAAATAATGATGAAGGGCAGGAAGGAACGGAGCAGGAAAGCGCGGTGCTGCCGGAGGAGTCTGATCTGGAGCTCCCACCGGAGATTGAGACAGTCTCAGTCGAGACGGACGACGCGGTAAGCGAGTTGTACCGCGCACTGGAGCTTGCCCTGACGGACGCAGAAGACTGTATGGAGGATGTTGTCACATCGCTGACCAGATCTGCTGAGCTGGGAAACAGTGATGCCATGTATTTTCTCGGGGAGATTTATTTTCAGGGAATCGGCGTGGAGGCAGATCTGGAAAAGGCCGGTGCCTGTCTGAGACAGGCGTGTGACAGCGGGAACCGCAAGGCGATGCCGCTCTATGCCAAGATGCTCTTTATGGGCGACGGCGTGACGCAGGATTATGATGAGAGCGCTTCATATTTTTACACATTGTCGGGGGAGGACGGCGAAGCTTCGTATATCCTGGGCATCATGTCAAATCTTGGGATGGGTGTTCCACGCAGCGCAGAACGGGCAAGGAAATACATCGATCAGGCGGTGGAGGCTGGATACAAGGATGCGGAGTCCTACCGCGGGAAGATTCAGGATGCAGGCAAAATGATTGACGGTGCACAGGAGTTTGTCCTGCGGGCAAAACAGGTGAGGGAATTTCATTACGGAACAGCGTATGGGGATCTGCAGGAGCGGATCGACGCGTATCAGAGCGTGTTGGAGGCGTCAGAAGATTACAGAGCGTTTGAGGACGAGATGACCGCGCTTCTCGGCGTGGATGTGAACGGCATCAGTACAGTCACGCTGTTTGGAAACAACGGGTATCTGTTTCACCGAAATGAGAATGACGGCACATCGCTGCATGACTATATAGGCGACAATCACTTTTCACAGAAAGAGCTGGAGGCTATCGCGGCCAATCTGGAAAAGGAGAAAAAATATGTGGAGCAGAATGGCTCAAAATTTGTTCTGCTGCTGATCCCCAACAAGGAGACAGTGTATCCCGAGTGGATGCCATCCTACATCAGCCGTGCCGATGAGATGACAAGGGAAGATCTGCTGGTGGAATATCTGCGGGAGAACACGGATGTCGATGTGGTCTACGCAAAGGATATACTGATGCGGAACAAGGAACAGTACCCAATGTACTACAGGACAGACACACATGCGAACATGGTTGGGAGTTTGTTTATAGTGTCGGATCTGTTGAGGGCCTGCTATGGTATGGAGATCACGCCCGACCTCGAAACATTTGAAATCCATATGCAGGACTACAGGGGAGATTTGGGGACGGCGGCGAAGTGTACGGACAGGTATACGGACACAGTCTATTTCTATCCCGGACAGGCTGTGGATGAGACGGAGAAAGTGAAGTCTTCCATCATGCTCGTGGGTGATTCCTTCAGTGAGTTTATCAATATTGAGACTGCGTATTATATGAGAGGTGGTGTCATCCACAGGATGATTGCGGATTATGGTTATGACTATCACGAGGCGACGGAGGCCGGGTTCATCCTCGCTTCCATAAAGCCGGAATATGTTGTCTGGGAGTGTGTGGAGCGGTATCTGGACAGATTGAAATAGATGATTGGATATGGAGGAATAGTATGGATATTAATAAATTGTGTCCGGGATGTATGCACGAGCTTGAAGGCAGTCAGGGCGTGGGCGTCTGCCCCCGCTGTGGTTATGATCTCAGTCATATGGCGGCGGAACCTCACCAGCTGCAGCCGTTTTCTATCCTCGCGGGAAAGTATCTGGTGGGAAAGGTGATCGGCGAGGGCGGCTTTGGTATCTCCTATATTGGCATCGATCTGAATCTCGAGATCATTGTGGCGATCAAAGAATTCTATCCGAACGGATTTGTGACAAGGGAATCGAATCATTCCACAAAGGTATCGATGTACGCGGGAAAAAATGAGGCGGATGTCAACAGATGGCGTGAGGGTTTCATCAACGAGGCAAAAAATCTTGCAAAGTTTTCAAATCTGAACGGTATCGTCGAGGTGCGGGACTTTTTTAATGAGAACAATATCGCGTATATTGTTATGGAATACATTGACGGAGTCACGTTAAAACAGTATCTGAAGCAGAATGGCGGAAAGATTCCTGTAGACAGGACACTGGAGATGATGGAACCCGTTATACGGTCCCTGTCTAAAGTGCATGATACAGGTATGATCCACAGGGACATCAGTCCCGACAATATCATGATAACGAAATATGGAGGTATGAAACTTCTGGATTTCGGTGCGGCGAGGGAATTTGCCGGCACTGCAGAAAAGAGCCTTTCCATCATGCTCAAGCCAGGCTATGCGCCAGAAGAACAGTACAGAAGCCGTGGAAAACAGGGACCGTGGTCGGACGTATACGCGCTCACGGCGACGATTTATAAGTGTATTACGGGCGTGACGCCGACGGAATCCATGGAGCGCATGCGGCAGGATACATTAAAGCCTCCAGGGGAGCTTGGCGTCAGGCTCAGCGGCAGTCAGGAGGCCGCCATCCGTAAGGGTATGGCAGTGTACGCGGAAGACAGGCTGCAGAGCATGGATGCCCTGCATGCGGCGCTGTACGTCGGTCAGGAAAACAGTGTGCCGGATGGGAATCAATCTGCGGATTCCGGTACGGAGGCCGTAACAGAAACAGCGCATCCGGCGGGGCATCCGGAAGTCAGATATCCGAATGTCACGGTCTCCGACACGCAGAAGAGGACAATCCTGATCGGTGCGGCGGCCGTCTGTGGTATTCTTCTGATTATTGTGTGTATAGCGCTTGTGCCGGGGAACGCGGATCAGAGGAATCACACGGCAGCCAACAGCGTTGATGTGACTTCCCTTGACAATGACGATCCTGTTATGGATGAGATTGGAGAGGAGCGCGTGATAGTACAGACTGTGGAACACGCGGTGACGGATAGTCATGCAGGAGATATCGCGGAACAGGTAAACGCGATCCGTAGCACCGTGACGGATTACAGCGATGTGGAGCAGATGGACAGTGCGTTGGGACGGTACCTGGATATTGCGGTGCAGTATGGCAACAGGGATAATCTAGGGGAGCAGGTGTATGATCTTTTCAGCCATTACGAGGCAGCGATGGCGGAGCGGATCAACAATTGTATCAGCCAGGAGCCAGGCGCTGCACTCTATAACCAGATTGCGGGTGACTTGGATACATCTCTGGGGTATGTGGAGCAATTTCATGGTTGCGGAATCGGCGTTCCTTCTGAGAAGCTTGAGTCTTTGAACCAGAGTTTCCGCAACAGTTATAAGGATCGTTTGATTGCCAATTTTGACTATTATGCCGAGATGGAGATCAGCAACAACGGTGTTGTGTCAAGGAGTGAGCTGTGGGCGAAAATGCAGGGAATTAACGAGACCGGTCTGTATGACAGAAGTGATCCGGAGGATCCGCTGCGGCTGCGGTATGAGGCAGCGCTGACACTTTACACAGACAGTGAGTTGGAAAAGATGGATGATCTGGGAAGCAGGATCGCGAATGTGTATGAAGTGATGGTCGAGAATGAGATGTATAACCCGCTTCTGATCTACTATCTCGCACAGGAGTACGGTGATCCCAATGCTGGTCCGTGGTATGATACGTATTGCAGTATGGACTATTATCTTGATTACATGAGTGACGCGGAGATGAAAAATTTCATATACTATTATTATACAGACCCGGACTATCAATGGGTCAGGGAAGCGTTCCGGGAATATATGTCAAATGAGCTGTAGGAATTGTGTTGGATGATGAAGAGGCGAAAAAATAGAAAAATTATTAATAATAAAAACAGAAAGAATAAGGGCGGAAAATATATCGTAGTCACTCTGTTGACCCTGCTTGCCCTGACTGTGGCGGTCGGGACTTTTGCCTGGGTATGGGGCATCCGTCAAGACAGGAAGGACAGAGAGACCGTTGATCTGTTGGAGACGGAACAGGAAAGTTCCACGGAGATGGAAGAAATCACGGAGACGGCTTCGGCGGAGGAACCATCAAAGGAGGAGGCAGATTATCCGGAACCGACATACCCATTTCGGGTTGAGGAGCTTGTCGTGGAAGTGCCGGGACTCTCAGGAACATATACGGTCGCGTGGGTGAGCGACCTGCACATGGTGACGGATCACGAGATATCCGATGACATTCTGGATGAGGATATGGAGGCGGTCCGCGTGCGGTACGATTTTTTCCAGACGGCGGACGGTGTGCACGGGGAGGATCTACTGCCGCAGGTGATTGATTTTCTGAATTATGGAGATTTTGACGGGATCATCTTTGGCGGAGATATGATTGATTACTGCAGTGCTTCCAACATGGAATTGTTACGATCCGAGTTTGGCCGGTTGGATAGCAGGGTGCCTGTGCTCTATATCCGCGCGGATCATGACTATGGTTTTTGGTACGGCGGCGATGGTTTTACCGAGGCGGATGCGTATACAATGCACGGGGAGATGGCGGATGGGGATGACCTGAATATGAAGTATCTCGATTTCGGAGAGTTCGTCATACTGGGCGTCAATCGTTCGACGAAGAACATGTTCCCGGAACAGTACGAGATTCTGGATGGGATGTTTGCAGGCGCTGCGTCGGAGTCAAAGCCGGTAATTGTTGCTACACATGTCCCATATGCGTCCAGAATCGATGAGACGAACGAGGTGGCTCTGTATGACCGGTCGATGGAGATCAGAAACAAAATCTACTATTGGGGCGGAGGGGATTACGTGCCAAATGAAGTGACAACGGATTTTCTCGACCATATTTACAGAGATGACACGGCCGTCGTCGAAGTGCTTGCCGGGCACCTGCATGCCGGATGGGACGGAAGACTGACAGAAAAAGTCGGACAGCATATCTTTGAGCCGGCATATCTTGGCAGTATCGGCGTCATCCGATTTGTGCCAAAGGAGGAGAACAGATGAAAAAAGCAGTGATGGCTACTATGGTGTGCGTGTGCTGCATGCTTGCAGTCAGCAATGCACACGCGGCGGAGCTGGAGGAAACCACAAATGAGACCGCAGGCATACCAGATGACACAAGTGTCATTATTCCGATGAATGATATCCCTGCCCGGCAGCTGGGGGTGAGCGATGTCTACAGATCCAATCCGTATAATCATTACGGGAAGCTGAATTTGCCGGCGCAGGTCACGCAGCAGGGTAGTTTTTATTTCATCGTGGACACATATAATGATCAAGTGATCTATTCGTCCGACCTGTGGAAACCGTTAAATGAATGGCGCGTGATGGACAGAAACCTCAACAAACCACATGCGCTTGCCAGCGATGGAACGGTGTATCTCGTCGCTGATACGGACAACAACAGGGTGCTCTGTTATGAGTACGTCAATGGGCGTTTTCAAAATACACAGCGGTTTGATAATATGGGGACAAGGCCGCACTACATACAGTATGATGCGGTGTCGGCATCCTTTTTTGTGTGGAGTTCTGTGACAGGTGACATGTACATCATCCAGCGGTTGCCTGAGTATAATTATATGTATATCAAGGAGATCCGGCATATTTATGAGCTTGATGGATTCTATGTGCGCTCTTTCAGCATAGAAGGAGATGAGATACTGTTTCCTTCTGGAAACAACAGATACATGATCGTGGCGGATAAGGAGACACTGCGCGTCAAGAATCAGTATCCGGTGCCTGCGGAGATCTCCGGGATGGCATTTGCGAAAAAAATTGGCAGTTATTACTACATGACAGTTTCGACCGATGAGAAACTAAGTCACAGAAATGCAAAGATAATACGAACACCTGATCTACAGTCGATCTCGTTGGGTTTGTATGAGAATGTGACAGGATTTTTTCCGGACATGCATGTGCCGTATTATATTGACGAGATCAATAGATCCTATTATGTTACCAGCCATGAGGGCAGGAGGAGTATCTACAAATTCAATGTCTCGGAGGATATGATCACGGATGTGGAGATAGTGCGGTAAGGAACTTGACGAAAATAAGGAATTGCAATCAAACATAATATGTAGTATTGTTAATTTATGCACAACTCTAACTCTATACAGGGCAGATATGCCGCTGGCAAGAGACGGATCGTGTGATGCAGGATATATTTTGTGCAGGTTTTCGGGAGACAGATGTCCGGGAGCATAATGTAGAGGAAAGGAAACAGTGGACTATGAGGGAAGATGAACTTTTTCGTGTATTGAGGGAACATGGGCAGGAACACATCATAGAGGCTTATGAGAAGCTTGACGGGGCGGGCAGGGAGAAACTTGCCGCGCAGGTGGAGAGGATCGACTGGTCGATCGTCGATATGGCAAAACAGGAGGAAACTGCGCAGGAGCGGGGAAAACTGGAGCCGCTGTCGGCGCTGGAGGTGTCCGAGATCGAGAAAAACAGGGCAAAGTATGAGGCGGCAGGACTGGATGCGGTCAGGGCAGGCCGGGTCGGCGCTGTGCTGCTTGCGGGCGGACAGGGAACGCGCCTTGGTTCTGACGGACCAAAGGGCAAGTACAATATCGGTCTGACGAAGGATATGTATATTTTCGAGCGGCTGATCTGCAATCTGATGGAAGTCACGGACAAGGCAGGCTGCTTTGTGCCGCTCTATGTCATGACGAGCGACAAGAACAACGACGAGACGATCGCCTTTTTTGAGGAGAAGGATTATTTCGGATATCCGAGGGACTTTGTGAAGTTTTTTAAGCAGGAGATGGCGCCTTCTGTCGATTTTGACGGGAAGCTCTATATGGAAGCGGCGGATTCGCTGTCGCTCTCGCCTAACGGAAACGGCGGCTGGTTCTATTCGATGGCGGTGACGGGCGTCCTTAAGGATGTGAAGGCGAGAGGCGTTGAGTGGCTGAATATCTTTGCGGTGGACAATGTGCTGCAGCGGATCGCCGATCCGGTGTTTGTCGGCGCGACGATCGATTCGGGCTGTGTCAGCGGCGCGAAGGTGGTGCGGAAAGCGGATCCGCAGGAGAAGATCGGTGTGCTCTGCTTAGAGGATGGCAGACCGTCGATCGTTGAGTACTATGAGATGACGGACGAGATCATCAATTCCAGGGAGGCAAACGGTGAGCTCTCCTACAACTTTGGCGTGATCTTAAACTATCTGTTCCGCGTCGATCAGCTTGAGAAGATCATGAACGACAGGATGCCAGTGCATGTCGTTGAGAAAAAGATTCCTTATATCAACGGATCTGGTGCATTGATAAAACCAGAGTCTCCGAATGGTTATAAGTTTGAACTGCTGGTGCTCGATATGATCCATATGTTTGAGAATTGTCTGTCCTACGAGGTGGTGCGCGATCATGAATTTGCGCCGATCAAGAATAAGACGGGCGTGGATTCCGTGGAGAGCGCGCGGGCGCTCCTGCAGAAAAACGGTGTGGAATTATGATAAAGAATGTGATATTTGACATTGGAAATGTGCTTGTGGATTTCCGCTGGCGTGTGCTGATGGAGGAGCTGGGGCTTCCGGCAGAGACACAAGCGATCTTCGCGAAGACGGTGTTTGGCAGCCGCTGGTGGGGGGAGCTTGACCACGGCATCTATGAGGAGGCTGAGATCCTGGCGCACTTCCGTGAGGATAACAAAGAGCATCTCGACGAGTTCGATCTGGTGTGGGACAACCGCGGCAGGCTGGTGGAGCCATACGCGTATGCGGTAGCGTGGATCGAGCAGTTGAAGGCGTCTGGGTTAAAGGTATATCTGCTGTCCAATTATCCCAGGGATGTGTTTACGCTTCACACGGAGTGCGGGTGCTTTCCGTTCCTGGACAGGGTGGACGGCAGAGTGGTCTCAGGCTTTGTGAAAATGGTCAAGCCGAACGCCGATATCTATGAGTACCTGCTGTCGGAGTATGGCTTGGCTGCCGGTGAGTGCGTCTTTGTCGACGACAGGGAGGAAAACGTGGAGACTGCGAGGGCGCTTGGCATGAAGGGGATCGTATTTCAGGGCTATGAGCAGGCGCGCAGTGAGCTGGATGGGCTGGTCAGCTCCGGTTTCTCTGTGTGAAAAGTGCTGAGAAGGGGATTTCGATAAAGAATTGTCGGAATCCCCTTTTTGAATGCTCATATTTATAAATTTTTCTCGATCACTATTGACCGTCTAGTTACTGTATGGTCTATGATGCTATATACAGGAACAAAATACGAGATGGATCTTCGGAATCAGGAGATTCTGGGAGTCTGTCGGGGTGTTTGGAGGGAAATATATGGAAAATAATAATGTATATGCAAAACCTGTAACACTGAAAAATATTTTGAAATTTGCGGTGCCGACGATCGCGATGACAGTGTTTATGTCCTTTTACACGATGGTGGACGGTCTGTTTGTGTCAAATCTGATCGGTACGAGCGCGCTCTCGGCGATCAATCTGACAGCGCCCATCATTCAGCTTGTCACGGCGATCTCTACCATGCTTGCCACAGGCGGCAGCGCGGTCATCATGAAGAAGATGGGGGAGCACAGGACGGATGAGGCGAGGGAGGACTTTACATTTTTGATCCTGGTGAATGTCCTGGTGGGGATCGTCATGTGCGCGGCCGGGTATCTGGCGATGGATCACATATTTGCCGGCATGAACCTCTCGGCTGATGTGGAGGGGTACTGCGTGGAGTATCTGAGCCGGTATCTGATCTTTACCGTTCCGATCCTGCTGATGAACAACTTTACGCTCTATATGATCGCCAGCGAAAAGGCGGATCTTTCTTTGATCTGTTCTGTCGCGGGCGGTGTCCTGAACATGGTGCTCGATTATGTGTTCATCGCCTGGTTTGGCATGGGTATCAGCGGCGCGGCGGTTGCGACCGGGCTTGGGTATTCTGTGACGGCGGTCGTGGGGCTGTTTGTGTTCAGCCAGAGGAAGAATCTGCTGCATTTCCGCAGACCGGCATTTCGGTTCAGGGTGCTTGTGAGTGCGGCGACAAACGGGTGCTCGGAGATGGCGACGGCACTTGTCACGGGGATCATCACGATGATGTTTAACTGGACGATGCTCCGCTATGTCGGGGAGGACGGCGTCGCGGCAGTCACGATCATCATGTATGTGCTGATGTTTGCCAGTTCGCTCTACACAGGATATTCCTACGGTGTGGCGCCGATGCTGAGCTTTTATTATGGGGAACAGAATCATGAGAAACTAAAGAAGCTGGTCGCTGTGAGCCTGAAAGTGATCGCAGTGATCTCTGTGGCCACGGTCGCGTTATCGCTCATGCTCACCAGACCGCTGGTGTCGGTGTTTGCCCGCCCGGACAATCCGGTCTATGATCTGGCGGTGACGGGAAACAGGATCTGTACGGCCGCGCTGCTTTTTATCGGATTCAATATCTTTGCCAGCGGGATGTTCACTGCACTGTCCAACGGGATCGTCTCGGCTGTGCTCGCATTCTCCAGGTCATTCGTGTTCATGCTGATCACGATGATCGTGCTGCCGCTGATCCTTGGCGTGAACGGGATCTGGCTGGCGACGCCGGCGGCGGAGCTGATGGCGCTTGCCCTGTCGGTCTTCCTGTTCTTCAAATACCGCAAGCGGTATCAGTATTAGATTTATTTAGGAGATTTTTAAGGAACTTTTAAAGAAAGTCTCTTGAATATGACAGCCGGCAGGTGATATACTGTGATTTAATTTCTTTGGGCGGAGGGGAGCGGAATGAACCATATATTTTATGAAGTCGCGGTCATCTTTTTTGCCTACTCGTTTCTGGCGTGGATTGCTGAGACGGCGGTTGCGACTGTCAGGATGAAGGATTTCAGGAACCGCGGTTTTGCGTCGGGGCCGTTCTGTTTTGTCTATGGCTTCACGGGCGTGATCCTGACAGTTTTCCTGCAGGAGTTAAGGAATGACGCGCTGTTTCTCTTTCTGGGCAGTATGGTGGTGGCGACTGCTGTGGAGTGGTTTGCCGGTAAGATGCTGGAACAGATGAAGCGGAAAAAATGGTGGGATTACACTGGAAAGAGATGGAGTTTTGACGGGTATATCTGCCTGCAGTACTCCCTTTTGTGGGGATTGCTCGGCTTTCTGGCTGTGCGCTATGGAAACGGGATGCTGCTGGGGTTCTACCGCAGTCTGCCTGCGATCGTCGGGAAGGCGGTCATATGGGGGCTCACCGCGGTCGGTCTGATCGACTTTATGGGTTCCTTCATGTCCGTTTATCATATAGAGGAAAAGCTTCCGCGGCTGCTCGGATGGAACCACACGCTGCAGAGGTGGACGTTCCGGCTTGCCATGAATATTTCAGGACATATCGAGAAGCGGATGGGCAGGTCGTATCCTTCGATCCTGTCAGAGAGGGACGAGGATCAGGATAAGGCCGGGGAGAGATGCAGTTTTGTGCAGGTATTCTGGTTGTTTGTGATTGGGGCGTTTGCGGGGGATGCCGTGGAGACGCTGTTCTGCCGGATGACGTCCGGTGTATGGATGAGCCGCAGCAGTCTGGTATGGGGCGATTTCAGCGTCGTCTGGGGGCTTGCGATCGCCCTTGTGACGGTGCTTCTGTATCGGGACAGGGATAAACAGGAGCATTATATTTTCTGGGTCGGCGTTTTCCTGGGCGGCGCCTATGAATACATCTGCAGCGTCTTTACGGAGATCGTCTTTGGAAAGGTTTTCTGGGATTACAGCGCCATGCCGTTTAATCTGGGAGGGCGGATCAACCTGCTCTACTGTTTCTTCTGGGGGATCGCGGCGGTCGTGTGGATCAAGGGATTGTACCCAAGGGTGGTGCGCGTGATCGATGTTGTCCTGAGGCGGACAAAATGGGTGCTCACGGGCGCGCTCATGGTGTTTATGGCGCTCAATATCTGCGTTTCTATACTGGCATTGGTGCGGTATGATACGCGCGCTGACGGGAAGGCGGCAGTCCATGGGTGGGAGCGGTCGATGGACGAGCACTTTGGCGATGCCAGAATGGAGCGGATCTATCCCAATGCGGTGCGGCAGTAAGAAATGTTCATTGGGGCATGATAATGAGGGCTGGTTATGAGGAAGATGAAAAGTGTGTTTCGTCTGCTTTGGATAAATTGGCGGACGATGGCGGAGTTTGAGGTTTTATACAAATTGTTGTCCATGACGATCTTTACGCCGGTTTTCTGGGGGATCTTTAAGGGGATCATGAGGCTGACGGGGTATGAATATCTGACGATCGAGAATGTTTTGTCCTTCCTGACGGATCCTCTCACGATCGCGGCGCTGCTGGCGCTGTTTGTCTGTATGGCGGTCTATTCCATGATCGATATCGGGGCTGTCATATTCCTGCTAGATCAGTCTTATCAGGGGAAAAAGGCGGATCTGGTGCAGACTGCGCGGTTTGCGGTGCGCAATGCCGCCCGGGTCTTTCACAGAAAGAATATACTGGTCGCGTTTGTGGTCTTATTTTTGATATCGTTTCTAAATATCGGGGTGGCGTCTGGTTTTGTGGGCAGCATCTCGGTCCCGGAGTTTATCATGGACTTTATCAGGGGAAACTGGCATCTGCTGCTTCTGTTTGTCTGCGCAATGGCGGCGTTGGGATTCCTGCTGTTGAGATGGCTGTATGCATTTCACTATTTTACGTTGGAGGGCTGCAGCTTTAAGGAAGCGCGGATGAGGAGCGTGGGGCTTGGCAGCAGGAGACGGATCGGGGATCTGGCTGCCCTGCTGGGGATACAGCTTGGGGTCTCTGTGCTGTTTGTGGTGTTTGTCATCGCAGGCGTGTGGATCGCGGCGCTTCTGGGCGGATGGTTCTCCAGATTAAAGCTGTTTGGGATCGTGTCGGCTTCGGTCGTGTGGGTTTACCTGGCTGTCTCCCTGCTGGTTCTGTCTGCGCTTGGCACGCCGCTCAGCTATGCCTGCATTAGTATCCTGTATTATGGACATAAAGAGGATCAGCGGGAGGAGATGGTTCATGTCCCTTTGCCGGAATCTCACGAGACGAGCCGATGGAGAAAGGTCCGGTATGCTGTGGAGGGCGCATTGTTTGCCGTATCGGTGGTGTGCGGCTGTTTTTACCTGTACGGTGTCTATCATCATAAAGTGGATATTCAGATCGAGTTTGTCCGCACGATGGAGGTGACGGCGCACCGCGGGGCTTCTGTGCTTTATCCGGAGAACACGATGGCGGCTTTTGAGGGGGCAAAGGCGCTTGGGGCGGACTGGATCGAGCTGGACATTCAGCAGAGTAAGGATGGGCAGATCTTTGTGATGCACGACACAAATTTCCAGCGCACTGCGGGGGTTGACCGCAATACATGGGAAATGGCTTATGACGAGATCAGACAGCTTGATGTGGGAAGCTTTTTGGACAGTGCTTATGCGGGCGAGCGGGTTCCGCTGCTGACGGAGGTGATCGATTTTGCAAAAAAGAATGACATTCGGCTGAATATCGAGATCAAGCCGACAGGACACGAGCATGAATTTGAAAAACAGGTGGCAGGGATCATAGAGGCAGAGCGGTTCTGGGATCAGTGCGTAGTCACGTCGCAGGTCTACGATGTGCTGGAGAAAGTGAAATATTATAGCGGCCGGATCGAGACAGTGTATGTCATGAGTCTTGCCTACGGGGATATCAACAGACTTTCGGCGGCGGATCATTTCAGTGTGGAGGCGTCCAGCGTCACGAAGCGTCTTGTCTCGGATGTCCACAATGCGGGGAAGGAGATCTATGCCTGGACGGTAAACACACAGGAGAGCATCAACCGCATGATCGGCCTCAATGTGGACAATATCATCACGGACGATATCACGCTCGCCAAGGAGTGCATCTATCTGAGCAAGACGAGCGATGTGATATCGGAGTATGTGAAATGGCTTGGCGGGAACTGATCTACAGATTTCTATCTAAAGCTGTTCTCGACAATGCCCGGAAGCAGGGTGTAGATGCAGCAGCCGGTCTTGCTTTCAAACAGTTCTTTAATCTCTAAGATTTTTTTCCATCGGTCTATTGTCGCGGGGTGAACGCCGTACCGTATCGTCACGTCCACAAATCTCTTTTCCAGGAGGCAGAATCCCGTCGGCAGCGCCAGTGAGTCGCATAGCTGTACCAGGCGGTCATAATCATCGTAGACCGCATTTGCGACGAACTTTTTCATGAACTGGTAATCCTCCTCACTGACGTCAAACGTTCCGATCGAGGTTTCAATATCCTGTATCATGAACGCGTGGGAGATACAGATCTGCGCCGCTTTTTCCCACCCGCGTTCCATGCAGTAGCGGTAACCGTCTATCAGATGTCTCTCTGAACTCACGCCGGCGTAGCGCCCGATATCGTGTAACAGTCCGTAAAGATAAGCCTGTTCGGCGCATAGACCTTCACAGTGCAGCGCGATATTGCGGCATGCTTCGGCCACATAGCGGGAATGGTCTGTCCATGCTCCCGGATTGGATTCTGATGCTTTTGTCAGAGCCTGTTCGGCGGTCTGTCTGTTAAATTCCATATGGACTCCTTTAAAATCTCATTTTCTCACTTTTAAAATCCATATTTTTAGTACGACAAATATTAAGTATGAAACGCATTCATATGAATTTTAAGGAATGTGTGATGTGTTATTTTTCTGCCAGGTTTTGTTGCAATTCCAGTATACGGGACTCTGGAAGCCTTGAATATAGTATGATTTTCGATATCGGCATATTGTCCTTCAACATACGGATTGCCGTTTCCTCCCTCTCCGCTTCTCTAGCTTCCTCTTTTGATTCTTCAAGTTCTGATATCCATGCCATGTACTCACGCCTCCATTCTTTGTTTTCCCTTGCTTTTTCAACTTCTTCATACAGTTTCTTTGTAAGATCGCTCTGGGTTAGTGAATGTCAGTTTATCGTAATCTATGTTTTACTTCTCCTGTAAATGTCTGATTTCGTCTTTTGCCTGTTCATTTCATATTTTTATTGTATCGTTTTTAAAATCCACTGTCAATATTCGGTGGAACGTTGTTATCCGCTATATAAAAAATATAAGCAGAGCCAACCGCTATACTCTTTTCGTTTGTTTTTGCTTTAGGATTTTATACCGTAATTTTTTTAATTTCTCTGCTATTTTATGATATCTGTTTCATACGCATCAACAGCTGTCCGTCTGCACTTTCCAACAGTTTGACATTTTCATTCGGATCGTCATGAATAACTGTAATCATTCCATTTGCCGTAATATCACCACTGTATTCTTGTTTATCTTCATTCTTTTTCGATGCAAAACGTCACTGGTTAAAGTAATAAAACAGGATATACCATGTTTTATTACCTGAATTTGAGAATGGCTTTGTCAGACTGTCTCCAATGACTACAATGGAAGGACATCCCAGCAGGGACATCTGTATGTGGCACATCATCGCTGCAGTGCGGTCAATATCCTTGTGCCACTTGTGAGCATATACAAAGCTGCCAACAGTGCAAAGAGTACTTAGAGTCTATAAAAAAAGCCTCTTGAAAGCGAGGGTGGAAAATACTATGAGGAAAAAGCAGATATAAAGGATATTGAAAATATTGTTTTTTATATCTTAGATGGAGAGATACATATTGTATTCAATGAATATGAATTAGCACCCTATGTATCGGGAGTTATAGATTTAATTTTGTGTGACTGTAAATGGTAAGGTGAAATTATGGGCGAAGATAAACAAAGAAGTTGTTGATATATATAGGTGATTATTATGAAATAGAACAGGAACGTCTGGAAAAAAGGAAAAATAGTTAAATTGCACCCTTGCATCCTATAAATATTAAGAACGTGTATAGCAAAATGCTTTACAAATGCTGTAATATGGGATATACTAATATCATCATAGAGAAAGAGGTGGTATAATGGCTCAAATTAGTCTGCGTATAGAGGATGATGTAAAGAAAAAGGCAGAGCAGGCATGTGCTGATATTGGAATGTCTTTGTCTACGGCTATTAATATTTATCTAAAAAAATTGGGACGAGAGAAACGGATACCATTTGAAGTATCTGTTGATCCGTTTTATTCGCAGGAGAATATGGCCAGGCTTAGAGAATCTGTAGCGCAAATGGAAGCTACAGGCGGTACGGTACATGAGGTGGACATTGATGATTAAGTCATGGTCAGATGCGGCGTGGGAAGATTTTGAATACTGGACAAAGCAGGATAAAAAGACGTTGAAACGTATTCTCCAACTATTGAAGGATATTGACCGGAATGGATACGAGGGAATAGGAAAGCCGGAAAGATTAAGTGGTGATTTGGCATCCTATTGGAGTCGGCGAATCGACGATGCAAATCGTAT
>VSNO01000050.1 GCA_009774375.1 Lachnospiraceae bacterium | reverse complement strand
GCCATTTATTATCTCCTTTCCGTGTTGGATTTTTGAAAGGATTTTACACAATCTTTAATCCTGCCGTGGGGGATGTTCGTGCAAAAAATAGTGAAAAAAATCAGAAATCCCGGCAGGAGATTTTATGATTTTTGAGCGCAGAGGGGGCTAGGCATCAGCCAGGGTATTCCGACGAACCGGTCTTTCGAAAGATGCCGGAGCCTTCCAGATGACGGCGAGGTTTTGTGACAATTTCATGTTCTGCGGATCCCGATAAAACGCAGCACATCATCATACAGATCATCTCGATCCGCCAGATCAACCATCAGCCACCTTTGTCCGTTTCCCTCCTGTGTCTGATGGTAAATATTCTGCATCTCGACCGTGCAGTCTGGCAGGATCGCTTCAACAAGCGGTTTCTCTTTGTTCCCGACAACGACCAATACGGTGATAGAACCTTCTCTTGGATAGATGGTACATAATGACTTTCCGGCCTTTTTGAATTTGACGTTCCAGCCCTTTTCCCAACTGCAGGAACTGTATTCTGTTTTCCCGCTGCACTGATAGGTGTTCCTGATCTCTGTGCAAAACTGCATGAAGACAGGATTCTGGACATATTCTCCTATTTCTTCAATGGCAGGGCAGTAGTTTTTGTCCTGTAGATCGATCATATTCATTCTTTCCTTTTTATTAACATGTTTTTATACAATGACACTGTGCGAACTGGGGAGAGCCTGTGGCCTCCATATCAGATGCGGGGGCATCAGTAATGTATAAGTGGTATGCAGGACAACAAAAGAAGGAATGCACAAGGGCCACAGGCAGTCGGATAGCCCGATAGTACCGAAGAAGGCGGGTAATGCCGCCAGAGGGAAGCGGAAAGGGAGGTACACCTCAAACCTCCTGCTATGCAGAACAATATCAAAGAGGAAACATTGACTATACCCAGAGATAGGAGGAGCAATGGAAACGAAATTGGAGAGAATATCACAAATGTCACAGGAAAACCCAGACATGGTATTCACGTCAATCGGACATCTAATTAACAAAGAGATGTTAAAAGACTGTCACGAAAAAATGGACGGTTCCAAAGCGGTAGGAATTGATGGAATGAATAAAGAGGAATACAGCCGGAACTTAGAAGAAAATCTGGAGAAATTAGTGGAAAGGCTGAAAAAGAAATTATACAGGCCACAGCCGGCAAGGAGGGTGGAGATACCCAAGGAAAACGGGAAAACCAGACCACTAAGCATATACTGTTATGAAGACAAACTGGTACAGGAAGCACTCAGAAGAATACTCGAAGCAGTGTTTGAACCACATTTCTACGATGAGATGATGGGATTCCGGCCGGGCAGGGGCTGCCATAAGGCAATACAGAAATTAAATGTGATGCTGGAAAAGCGGTCGACGAACTATGTATTAGATGCAGATATCAAAGGATTTTTTGACCATATAGACCATGAATGGGCAGTGAAGTTCATAGAATCACGCATAAAAGACCCCAACATAATAAGGCTAATAAGGCGCATGCTGAAGGCAGGAATCATAGAGGATTACAGATATGAGGAGACGCAGGAAGGTTCAGGCCAGGGCTCGGTCTGCTCACCAGTGATAGCAAATATATACATGCACTATGTACTGGTGTGGTGGTTTAAGGAGTGCATACAGCCAAAACTAAGGGGATACAGCGGACTAATTGTATATGCAGATGATTTTGTAGTCTGTTTTGAATACAAACAGGAAGCAGAAGTGTTTTATGAACATCTGAAACGTAGAATGGAGCACTTTGGAATGACCCTGGAAGAAAACAAGAGCAGTCTCATAGAGTTTGGGAGATATGCACAGGAAAGATGTGGAAAAGAGGGAAGAAAACCCGGAACATTCACATTTCTGGGGTTTACCCATTACTGTTCCCAGGGGAGGAACGGTAAATTCCGGGTGAAGAGGAAAACCAGCAGGAAGAAATTTGCAAAGAAATGCAAAGAGGTTTCCCAGAAGATAAAGGAAATGAGAACACTTCCAATAAAAGAGATAACAAAGAAGTTAAACCAGATACTTGTTGGGTATTACCATTACTATGGAATAACAGACAATTACCAGAGTATGAGCAATTTTAGATATCAGACAATGAAGAGCCTGAATAAATGGCTGAACCAAAGAAGTCAGAAAAAGAGCTATAGCTGGGAGGGATTCAACGAGATGCTAAAGGTCTACCCGTTAGCAGTCCCGCGAATTTATGTGAGTGTATATGTGACAAATGTTGAATAATTAGTTTTGTAAGGAGCCCGGTGCGGGAAAGCCGCACGCCGGGTTCTGTGAGGGGCATATCCTGTAAGGGATATGTCTACTCGACCAATTTTCCAATGTCTGACAATGATCCGGTTTGAAGCCGTTTGGATAATTGACACCGGACTTTTTCCGTTTTTGAAACTTTTCAGAACTCCCAAAAATCTATATAGTAAAAGAATAAAACAGAAAGGTGCGTGCCGGCGATGAAACAAAGTTTGTATGAGAGGCTGATTCAGTATATCCTCGATGATCAGGACCGATTTTACCGGGTGGCTTACAGCTATACCAGACATCAGGAGGACGCTCTTGATGCAGTTCAAAGCGCTGTCTGTAAAGCGCTGGAAGCGCATGAGCGCATCAAAAATGCAGACGCGATCAGGACATGGTTTTATAAAATATTGATCAATGAATGCTTGACAGTACTGAAAAAACGCGGCAGGGTTGTTCTGACTGCCGATACTGCAAAACAGGAGGAGGCGTATTATGAAAAGGGGTATGAGCAGGGAGGTGATATCGAGCAGGAGCTGGAGAAGCTGGAGATGGATGTTCAGGTAATCATTAAACTCAGATTTTTTGAGGAGATGTCCTTGAAAGAAATATCCAGCATCACCGGGTATAATCTGAATACGGTCAAATCGAAACTTTATCGGGGCTTAAAGCTATTAAAAGAAAATATTCAGGAGGCAGACTTATGGGTAGATTAGAGAATATGAAAGAGAGATATGATGCGGTCGTCATTCCGGCGGAGCTTAATGACCGGATCCAGCAGGAGATCACGAGATCCCGGAGACAGCAGGCGGAGAAAAAGGCTGCCAGCCGGCGGCATACATTTAGAAAGATGATCCGCGGCATGGCGGCGGCGGCCGCCGCCGCAGGCATTCTTTTCACGACAGCGCTGAATACGAGTCCGGTATTTGCAAAGGAGGCGGCGCAGCTTCCCGTCATCGGAGGAGTGGCGCGGATACTGACATTCCGCTCTTATGAAACGGAAAAGGACGATATCGCAGTGTCGGTGGAGATCCCGACGATCGAGATGATCGCAGCGGATACCGGAATAACTGTGGACGGGATCAATCAGGAAATTCTTGAACGGTGTGAGCAGTATGCGCGTGATGCGCTCCTGCGCGCGGAAGAATACAGGACTGCTTTTCTGGAAACAGGTGGAACGCCTGATGAGTGGGCAGAACACAATATAAAGATCACGGTAGGCTATGAGATCAGGCAGCAGAGTAACGATTATCTTTCCTTTGTCGTAAGGGGGACGGAGAACTGGACGAATGCCTACAGTGAGTCAAAGTATTACAATCTGGATCTGAACACAGGCAGACCTGTCACGCTGCAGGATCTGTTGGGCAGCGATTATGTGGAACTGGCAGACAAGAGCATCTGGGAACAGATCGCCCGGAGACAGAACGCAGGAGAAGTGTTTTTTACGGCAGAGGAAGGCGGGTTTACAGGGATTTCGGAATATGTCAGGTTCTATATCAACAGGGATAACCGTCCGGTTATCGTTTTTGAGAAATATGAAATTGCGCCCGGTTCATCAGGAGAGGTTGAGTTTGAGATAGGAGGAAATTAAAATGAGAAAGAAAATGAAAAAGGAAATGAAAAGTGCAGTTGTTATGATTCTTAGTCTGGCTCTGACAGGAGCGGTTCTGACGGGATGCGGCGGGAGCCGCCAGTCCCGTCAGGATACACAGCAGGAGAGTGCTCCAAATGTGCTCCCGGAGACAGCGCAGGATACCGTTGTGGATGAAGTGGAAACAAAGCAGGATGGAGCAGGCACAGAGCCAGCGGGAAGTGTTATGGATGAAGCAGGCAAGCCAGCCGAAATTGTTGTGGATGAAGCAGACGCAGAGCCGGTGGAAAAAACGGATCAGGCCGCGGCAGGATATGAGGATAATTTTGCAGTTGACAGCAAGACGGCAAAGGAGTTCGCCGAGAAGGTGAAGGCTGCCGTCGCAGATAAGGATCTGGAGGCGCTTGCGGATCTGACTGCGTTTCCGGTTTATGTAGGTCTGCCGGATGCCGGTGTGGTAGAAACCAGGGAAGATTTTATAAAGCTTGGTGCGGAAAACGTGTTTACGGAGGAACTGCTGCAATCCGTAGAGATGGCTGATATCGAAAATCTGCAGCCCAGTATGGCGGGATTTTCCGTTTCGGACGAAAGAATTGCAGGTATAAATTTTGGCGTTGCAGATGGGGCGCTGGCGATCAATGGTATTAATTATTAAGGCGCGGTTGACAGAAGACAAAACTGTGGATGATAATTGGGGCGAGGAAGAATGGACAGGTGATAAGCCTTATATGCCCTGCCTGCGGAAAACCGATTTCACATCAAAATGATGGAGGAAATGGTTTCTGCGTAGATTGTGCGTGGGAGCATTAATTAAAAAGTATGGGACAAAAGATTTTTATTTAAATTTTTTAGATATTTTTTGGTTGGTTTCGTGTAAAATTGCTGTGGAATATATTGGGGTGAATATGGTATAATTTATAAAGAAGGGGTAGCTTATGGAAATTGATATTATAATTGATACGCTGACTGACTGTTTAATATGTTCTGAAACTGGAGAAGAATGCGATACGGAATATCGTCTGGTATCCAGAACAATCACGAAGCAGGATGCAAATGAATTAAAAGAACAGGGCTGGAAGTTTGATTGGAGTATTCCTCATCAAAATGGGTACGAGGTATATGAACTGCTACTGGAAAATGATGATGAAGTTCAGGGCATGATTGCGTTGAAACATATCAGAGAACAGTATTATACACATGTAGACATTGTAGAGGCAGCACCGAGTAATGTTGGCAGAAACGGAAAGTATAGAGGGGTAGGCGCCCATTTATTTGCAATTGCCTGCAAACATAGTTGGGATGCTGGAAATGAGGGATATGTGCAGTTTACTGCAAAGACAGACTTGGTATCACATTACATGAAAGAATTGGGTGCCAAAATGATAGATTGGCATACCTTATATATTGACTCATATGGTGCCATTGCATTGATTAATAAATATTTTAAGGTGGGTGAGTGATATGATAGTAGCAGAGAGAAAGTCAAAAACTTTTATGGATAAGTTCGATAAATTTGGTGAAGAAATGTCGGATGGAAGATTAACGGCACCTTCTGATGGTAAGGTATATCGTCTGAGAGAAGCAATATTGTTATCGAAACAACTTGGAAGACCGTTGACACAGGAAGAACTAAAAGGATTTGAAGTATAATGGTCAAAATAATGCCTCCAGGTCAAACGAGATTTGGGGGCTTTCTTCTGCCCATTTCGTTTTCAGAAAATCTGCTCGAAAACAGCAAACTATGGTAAAATTGCAGTTAGCGGCAAATGCCATAGTATAGAACAAATCACAAATCAAGCCGAAAGACTTGCCTGTCAACACAATTATTATCTTTTTTATGGCAGGTGCATCAAGGTGCAGGCGCATCTTTATCGCACACTCGCAGAACAGAGAAGCGCTTGACCATTCTGGCCGCGATCTCAACCTTTGACGGATAGACAACTTTTGTGTCAATCTGTTCTATTAAAAGCTTTGCGGCGGTTCTGCCGATGTGGCGGCGCGGCACGTCCATCGTGGTGAGCGACGGCTCGATGATCCTGCTCTCGGAGATATTGTCAAAACCGACCACCGAGATGTCCTCTGGAATCCTGTAACCGCGGAGCATCAGAGCCTTCATCGCACCGATGGCAATGATGTCGTTGTCGGCAAAATAGCATTTTGCAAGGGGATCCTTCCGGTCGATCGTCTCAAGCATATCCGACATGGCGGCTTCGATGGACGGGGAGAGCCTGTGAATGATGGAACGGGATGGCGACATTCCGTTCTCTTTTAGTGCGCGGAAATATCCTTCCTGCCTCTGGGTGAAATTCGGAATGGAATAGTCTGACTGCAGATAGCCTGGCTGCTGGCGGGTGGTTCTGATCAGATAATCGGTAGCAAGATAAGCCCCCTGGGCATTGTTGATGAGGACACTGGTGCACTCAAGGGAGTCAAAATAGGTGTCCAGCAGGATCAGCGGGTATCTCAGGGAGAGGAACTGCCGGCATACGTCCTGCCGGATTTCCGTCCCGACAAGGATAATCCCTGCGCAGTCCGAAATGTGCAGGTCAGAAAAGCAGTCGGCAAGAACATCTACCTTTTCATAAAACTGCATCACTTTTACAGCATAGTGCGCATTCTGACATTCACTGCTTACCCCGTCATACAGCTCATTAAAGATCGGGGAGTAAGAGAGGATGGCGTTATGTGTCTTATAAAAAAGAATATAGATCGAACCACGGTGTTCGTGGGTGTTCTTGATTCTGGTAAAATCATATCCGTATTCCTCCGCGGCCTTAATAATTCTGGCGCGCGTTTCGGTACTTACCCCCGCTTTATTGTTGAGCGCCATAGAGACGGCAGTTGCAGAGATGCCTAATTTTTGGGCTAATTCTTTTGCAGTGACGGACATGCTGTCTCCCCTGGCGTTTATATGATAAATCTGATCGTTTTACTTAGAATCTAAATTTTTCTGTTCGACATTAATTGTATCTTATAAATGGTTTATTTACAAGAATAAAGTGAAAAATAAAGATAATTTCACTTTATTTTAAATTGAAATAAAGTTCAAAGCATAATAAAGTATGTGTAAATCAATGCAGCGTTGCAATACATGAAACCATAAAAAACGGTAGGAAAATTTTTCAGGAAACGATCATAAGAGAAAAGGAGGACAGACAGATGGCCGGTATAAAGCTGGGCTTGTGGGATAAAGAAATATTTGATACGATAAAACGGAGGAATGTTTTGCCACAGATGGCGGAAGACGTGCGCAGACAAAAATATGAAGGCTATCAGAAAGCAGTTGACAGGATTAGAAATTAGTGCGAATGGACGGAGGGAAACGATGAGACAGTATGAATGCTATGAAATAAAATTAAACGGGCCTGTGCCCGACGACTATGTCAGGGCTGACGTGCAGGGTTGTTTTGAGATGAACGGAAAAGAGACAACGGTGAAGGGATTCTATGCGGGGGACAACACCTATATCGTGAGGTATCTGCCGGCGGAGGCAGGTGTGTGTCGGTATCGGATCACCGGAGTGGTTGAAGCGCAGGGAGAGCTTATCTGCGATCCGGCGGCGGATGATCGGCATGGTATGGTGCGTGCAAAAGACATACATTTTCAGTATGAAGACGGCACGTATTTTTATCCGTTTGGCACGACAGTCTACGCGCTGATGCATCAGGAGGACGCGCTTGTGGCGCAGACGATGGAGAGCCTGAAAGCGGCGCCGTTTAATAAAGTACGGCTTTGCGTATTTCCAAAGCACTACGACTTTAACCACAATGAGCCGCCGGTCTACGCGTTTGAGAAAAAGGCGGACGGCGGCTGGGATGTGACACGTCCCTGTTTTACCTTCTGGGAGCGGCTCGAGGCGGTTCTGACACAGATGGGAGAACTGGGCATTCAGGCGGATCTGATCTTATTTCACCCTTATGACCGATGGGGATTTGCCGAGATGCCGCAGGAGGATAATCTGATTTATCTGGAGTATCTGCTGCGCCGTCTCGCCGCGTTTCCCAATGTGTGGTGGAGCCTCGCAAACGAGTATGACCTGTGCGGGGCAAAGTCTATAGAAGACTGGGAAGAGATTGAGGCGTATGTCGCCGGGCAGGATCCGTACCACCATCTGTTGTCGAACCACAATTGCTTTAAGAATTGGGATTTTACGCGGCCGGACGTGACGCACGCATGTATCCAGTCCAAGGTGCTCAACAAGGTTTCTGAGTGGCGCAGGCAGTACAACAAGCCCGTGGTGATCGACGAGTGCTGTTATGAGGGAAATATCCAGCATATCTGGGGCAGTATATCCGGTAAAGAGATGACAAACCGCTTCTGGCGTGTGGTCACGATGGGCGGTTACTGCACACATGGGGAGACCTTTCTGGATCCGGAGCGCGAGGTTCTCTGGTGGAGCAGGGGCGGTAAGCTCAAGGGGGAGAGTCCGGCGCGCATTGGTTTCCTGAAAACAATTGTGGAAGGGCTTCCCGGCCCCATCGAACCGGTTGAAAACTGGATCATGAAGCTTACGCAGATGTCGGACGGGGAAAAGGAACAACTGATGCAGCAGGCAGATCCTTTTGTGAAGGCAATGCTGCGCATGGGTGACGAACTGGTGGATTTTACCAGCAGCGAGTTCGTGTATCAGGGGCACTGCGGGGAGGAAGCCTACCTGACGTTTTATGACAGGCGTACCTGCGCAGAGGATGTACTGGAACTTCCAGAGACGCATACTTACAGGGTGGAGCTGATCGATACCTGGGAGATGACGAGGACGGTGCTGTTTGAGAATGCCAGCGGCAGGGCAAAGCTTTCGCTTCCTGGCAGGGAGGGTATGGCTGTTCTGGCATTGCGCAGGTAGTGAAACCTTCAGGATGGGCAAATTCAGATACACATTCGAAAATATTTGCCTTATTTTGCTGAAAGAGACGTGCTATACTGAGCGTATTAACAGGCTCTCAGTATGGCACGTCTCTTTTTGGCAGAAATTGTGAGAGTCTGTTATCGTTATCATAGAAATGGTGTGATCAACAAAAAGAAAGGGTTCGGGATTTCTGGCGGACGCAGGACGTGGAGCGGTTAGGGATCCACTAATTTCTGTGTTTTCCAGGGCGGATTCTTGCGGCATTCGGTGGCTACTTTTTTCAGTCCATTAACCGCCCTGCGCCCTCGATCCTGATAACTGTGTTAAGGCAGGTGGTGTTTTTAGTGCCGTTTATCATTATATTTCCAATGTTTTTCAATATAAACGGTATCTTTTTTGCGCAGCCGGTCAGTGATATCCTTGCAACGATCCTGTCGCTGCTCCTTGTTATTGAAGGAACAAAAAAGAATGCGTTGTTTACCGGCAGTGCAGGGATAGCATCTGTCTATTCCGACAGTTTCAGTTTTCTGATTCCCTGGGAGACGAGCCAGGTTGTGAGTTCGATGATCCGTTCTAACGGGAGATTCCGCTCATCGGCTATCCACTGGGAATAAATGGAAATGATACTCCCCCTCAGATAGGCGTCGATAATGTTGCATTCAAGAGGAACCTGGGCGGAGAGACTGTCCTTCGAAACGGAGTAGTGGAACATGGACTTCAAAACATGGTCGGCAGGGCTTTGGCCGACGGAAAAGTTTCCCTGGCTGCATATGATCTTTTCGGTTATGTCGTCTCTGTCCGTACAGAACAGGAAGAATTCCCGCACGAGTTTTTCAAGGTCCCTGGGGAGTCTGACGTCAGAGGTCAGTTCAAGCACCTGCGCGTAGATGTCGGTCTGAAGTCTGCCTAAGAGTTCATCGAGTGAAGTATAGTGCAGATAAAAAGTTTTTCTGTTGATCATTGCCCTGTCTGTCAGTTCCTTGATCGTGATCTGCGAATAGTCCATTTCCCGGAGCATATCGCAGAAGGTGTGCTGGATCAGATTTTCCGTTTTGATATATCGGAGATCGTTTTGCGTTTCCCGTGTCATATTTTTCCTCCTGCATGAACAAGTAGTGTTATTGGTGCATTTATTATACATATTGACAGTTATGTGGATTAAACAACATATCCCGAAAGCTGCCCATTGATAACCTTTTTATTTGGATTATAATATAAAAAACAGGAATAATCAACATAAGTGTAATTGTAATAAGGAGGTTATTATGGAAGAAAAGCGTTCCATGGAAGAAAAACGTATTATAGAAAAAGACAACATCGACATTATGATAAACATGCCGGTTCCCAAGGCGATCTTAAAGCTGGCGATCCCCACAGTGCTGTCCACGATCGTATCCTTGATCTACAACCTGACGGACACGTATTTTATCGGGCTTTTGGATGATCCCATACAGCTTGGTGCAGTCTCGCTCGCATTTCCAGTGTTTATGGTCATTCAGGCAGTCGGAAATATTTTCGGAAACGGTGCGCCCTCGTATATTTCGCGCTGCCTGGGGATGGAAAAGGAGAAAGAAGCCCGTCGGACGAGCGCCGTTTCCGTCTATGTTTCCGTGGCGATCACACTGGTGATGACGGTTCTGTGCCTGTTGTTTATGGAACCGATATTACATATTTGATACAAAGTAAATAAGGCGTTTGCCCCGATTTATAGGGGTAAACGCCTTATTTACTGGTATATGATAACAAATGAGTGCGGATTTAGGAGCCGCACGTCCGGTTCTGTAGAGGGGCATTCCCCGTAAGGGGAATGTCTACTCGACCTAAAAATCTATTTGCGGAAAAATATTCAACAAATCCAGATACACATTCGCTAATATGAGCCTTATTCTGCCCTGCGAGACATGCTATACTGAGATATCATGTACAATAGAATAGTGCGTATACAAAAATAGAAGAAGGAAGGGTTTTTATGGGATCATTTGATGTGGAAAAGATATTGCAGCAGATGACGCTGGAGGAGAAGGCGCAGATGTGCTCCGGGCGGGATTTCTGGCGGACGCAGGATGTGGAGCGGTTAGGGATTCCAAAAGTGATGATGTGTGACGGACCAAATGGCCTGCGCAAGCAGATCGGGGGGAGCGATGCACTGGGAATCAATGAGAGTATCGAGACAGTATGCTATCCGACGGCTTCGGCGGTTGCAGCCTCATTTGACACAGAGCTGCTGCGGGAACTGGGGGAAATTCTGGGAGAGGAATGTCAGGCGGAACATGTCGGCATGCTGCTGGGACCGGGAATCAACATGAAGCGCAGTCCGCTGTGCGGCAGGAATTTCGAGTATTACAGTGAGGATCCGTATCTGGCGGGAAAACTGGGTGCGTCATACATCAAAGGGCTGCAGGGCAAGGGTGTCGCGGCGTGCGTCAAGCATGTTGCCTGCAACAATCAGGAAACACGGCGGCTGTCAGGAAGTTCCTGGGTTGATGAGCGGACATTGCGTGAAATCTATCTGCCGGCTTTTGAGATGGCGGTAAAGGAGGGCGGCGTGCGCAGTGTCATGAATGCTTACAATGCCATCAACGGAACATTCTGCGCGGAGAATAAACGGCTCCTGACAGATATTTTGAGAGAGGAATGGGGTTATCAGGGATTCGTAGTCACCGACTGGGGCGCTGTGAAAGACAGGGTGACCGGACTCGAAGCAGGCGTCGATCTCGAGATGCCTGGCAGTATGACAGGAAAGACAGAGGCAATCATGGAGGCTGTGGAGGAGGGCAGTCTTTCGATGGAGACACTGAACCAGGCGGTTCGGAATGTGCTCACTTTCGTAAAGGAATCCATTGATAACCAGAGGGAGACAGCCGTATTTGACAGGGAACAGGCTCATGTAAAGTCAGGTGTGTTTGAGAAGGAGTGCGCAGTCCTGCTGAAAAATGACGGGATTCTGCCGCTTTCAAAAAGAAAAAAGATAGCATTTATTGGTGCTTTTGCAGAGTCTCCCCGCTATCAGGGCACAGGCAGCAGCCATATCAATGTCAGACACGCTGTCTCTGCGTTGGAATGTCTTGACGGATGGGAGGCTGTCTATGCGAAAGGCTATGACGCGGATCAGGAAGATGCCGATGAGGAACTTTTAAGACAGGCTGCAGAAATCGCAAAAAATGCGGAGGCAGCAGTCATATTTGCAGGACTGCCGGAGGCTTATGAGACGGAGGGCTGTGACAGGGATACCATGAAAATGCCGGCCAGAATGCGCTGATTGAGGCCGTTGCACAGGTACAGCCCAATACGGTTGTCGTGCTCCACGGCGGTTCTCCGATCGAGCTGCCGTGGCTTGCACATGTCAGGGCTGTCTTATGTATGTATCTGGGAGGAGACCAGGTCGGCAGGGCGGCGGTGGAACTTCTGTGCGGCGCGGCAAACCCGTCGGGTAAACTGGCAGAGACATGGCCGCTGAGGCTGGAGGACAATCCATCTTTCCTGAATTTTCCGGGAGAGGGTGCACGTGTGGAATACCGTGAGGGAATCTTTATCGGTTATCGTTATTATGACAGGAAAAAGATGGCAGTCTGTTTCCCGTTCGGGCATGGCCTGCCGTATACAGAGTTTGCGTACAGCGGCCTGGAGCTTGACCGCTCACAGATGACGGAGAAGGATTGTCTGCGGGTAAAATGCCGCATTCAGAATATCGGAAAGGTCTTTGGCAAGGAGGCGGTACAGCTCTATGTCGTGTGTGCCCCACAGCCGTGTAAACCGTGCAGTGAGAGAGCTGCGCGGCTTTCAGAAGATCGCGCTACAGCCCGGAGAAGAGAAGGAAGTGGTGTTTGAGCTGGATTTCAGAAGCTTCGCTTATTATGAGACAAAAATGAATGACTGGTTTGTGGAAAGCGGGGAGATTGAAATTGCAGTCGGCGCATCCAGCAGGGATATCCGTCTGACAGGTCATGTGGAAATGGTTTCTTCAATGACGATTCCAATGCAGTACACCAGATATTCTACAGTTGGCGAGCTCATGGCAGATCCGGCAAAAGCGGCGTTTGTACACTCGCTGTTTGGACAGGAAAAATCGGAGGAGGAAATCCAACAGGAGAAAGAGAGCGATGCGGCTATGGGAGCAGGCGCGGAGAAGATGCGCCGGCAGATGATGATGGATATGCCGCTCAGCGCGCTTGTCAGTTATGGAAGAATGAGCGAAAAGCAGCTGAAAGGTTTGCTGGAGGAATTGAATCGGTGACAGATCGTCTTGTGCAGGAGTGTTTATTGGGAAGAAAGTAATTGGAAACAGTTTAAAAGGAAAAGCATTATATCATGGAATTTTAAGCATATTGTAAATGTCAAAACGATACGTGGCGTGAGGGCAATCACAAATCTTGAGGGGTATAAGCAGATAGAGATTTTAAGTCCGTCAGCATTATTGGAAAGTGAGGGATGATTATGGAAAAGCCAGTTTTAAGCCCGAATTTTACGATTGAGGATATTCATAAACTGCGTGAGTATAATTATGAGATAACAAAAGATATGACTGACAAGGAACGAATGGACTATTACAATAACAGGGGACGGGAAGTTCAGAGGAAATTGGAGCGGATGAAAGCCGCAAATGTTTAACAGGCAGAGAAAAAAAGGTTTCGCCTTAAGGCGAGGGTTTTAACCCCATTATACAGACAGAAAGACTTTTTCCCATATCTGATTTTAGTCAGGGGAAAGTGGGAGGAATACAGGAAAAGTCTGCTAAACTGGAAGAGATTTCTGAAAGCGTGGAATTTGAATAATGGCATTACCGAGTCCCAATGGCTATGGAAAATTATTGGGGAATTTTAGTTTGTTGTGAAGCACTGGAAGGTGTATTAGACATCGGAAGGTGCTTTTTTGTGTGCTTTGGTAAGGTTTTCCGTTCCGGCAGCAGAGAATTTTTGTGGTTTTTATACGCAGGCGATTGATGAGAAAGTTTAGCTGTATAAAATCTCGACAAATTATACAAAAAACTGCGAAAATGCCAGATAAAACAAATCCGGATACAAGTTCGCAAAATCGTGCACTATCGCACATCGGCGTGTGTGTTATACTGAGGTCATCTTAAAAACGAAATAAAAGAAAGAAAAGAAGGGAAGGTTTTATGGGAACGGAAAACAAAGGAAAAAACAAAGATGACAAAGTTGGATTTGGCACACTGCTCCTCTGGAACAGCAGGGCGGTGTCCACTTCCATCGTGACACTGATGCTGGCATTTCTGATGATCTACTGCACCGACACGCTGCAGGTGCCGGCAGGCTACGTCAGCATTATCCTGGTGGCGAGCAAGCTGCTCGACGGCGTGACGGATATGTGTGCGGGATTTATCGTGGATAAGACGAAGACGAAATGGGGCAAGGCACGCCCGTATGAGCTCTTTATCATCGCGATCTGGGTGTGTACATGGCTGCTGTTCTCCACGCCGGAGAGCATGAGTCTGACAGCGAAGCTTGTCTGGATCTTCGTCATGTATGCGCTGGCAAACTCCATCTGCTATACGTTTCTCAACGCAAACAATACGCCATATATGGTCCGAGCGTTCAAGAGCGGCCAGATCGTCAAGCTGACTTCCTATGGAAGTATTATCACAATGCTTGCAGCGGTGATTTTTAATATGACATTTCCTGCCCTGATGGCAAAGATCGCGACCTCTGCATCTGGCTGGAGCAGGCTGGTGCTGCTGTTTGCAGTTCCGCTGATGGCGATCGGCACCCTGCGCATGCTCTTCTGCCCGGAGAAGTACGACGTGGACGCGGAGGCGAAGAATGCAGAGCCCCTGAAGGTGACAGATGTATTTAAGCTGATCAAGACGAACAAGTTTATCCTGATCATCGCATTGATGACATTTGTGTTCAACTTTGTCTGCAACATGGGCGTACAGACCTACTATTATACATACATCGTGGGCAATGTGGCACTGATGGGGATTTCGGCGATCGCGCAGATCGTGGCGCTCCCGCTGGCACAATGATCCGTATGCGTTCACTCTTGTACCTGCAGTATTGTATATCATCGTCGCACTTTCCCTGAAGGGCTATACCCTGAATAAAAATCTGGATCAGATACGGGCGGACAATGAGAAGAACAGGGCGGCAAAACAGTAAAAACCAACAAACGGAGGAAGGGAAATGGATATGGAAGTATATGATGCACGAACAGACGAACAGTTCAGCAAGGGATATATTGATATAGATGAGATGCGCACGCGCAGGCTCGACGACGGCAAAGAACTGCCGTTTCGCTACATGCATGGTGGTTTTGAGGGAACGCCTGTGAAGTTTTCCTTCTGTTTTCCCATGCGGGAGCAGTATGAAGGACGATTTTACCAGTATCTGTCACCGTTTCCGGGGCCGGAGGAGGAACTTGCGTCACTGCCGGTCACGGGAATTGATAACAAGATCGCCTTCTGTATCACCCACGGAGCTTATTATGTGGAATCCAATATGGGTTCAGGTGCGGTTTTCACGAACAATGCGGACAATACCATGTCCTACCGCTCCAGTGCAGCCAGCGCGGAGTTTTCAAGGATCAAGGCGCAGGAAGTCTATGGATATGTGCACCGCCCATACGGTTACGTCTATGGCGGCAGCGGCGGAGGATACCGGACGATCGCGTGTATCGAGAATACCAACGCCTATGACGGTGCGGCGCCGTATGTGATCGGTTCTCCCTATGCGATTCCGAATTGCCAGACCACACGTGCCTTTGCGGAGCGCATTCTGAGAAATAAGCTCGGTCAGATCATTGACGCGGTGGACGCGGGCGGCAGCGGTGATCCTTATGCCGGACTGAATGAGGAGGAGGCGGCAGCGCTGCGCGAGGCGACGCTGTTTGGCTATCCGCTAAAGAGCTGGTTTGCAAGCGCGGACTTAAATGACGGTGCGCTTCCGGTGCTGGCACCGGGCGTGAAGCAGATGGACCCGGCATACTTCGAGGATTACTGGAATGTGCCGGGATATATGGGGGCAGACCCTGACAGCAGTGCAGCCAGGGAGCGGATCTGTATGGACACAAAAGTAAAATTACAGTACGTTCCGGGAAAAAAGGCAAAATTACTATCGGGAAAGGAAGAAGCTGTTGACACGCGAAACGGTGTGAACGATGCGTGGAAAAAAATGATCAGCAGCGCCGGAACGGACACGGAACCGTGGCTGGAGCTGGAAAAAGCGCCTGTGCCTGCGGACGGCTGTGACCTGTATTTAAAAGGTCTGGTAATGTCTGTAAAGAGCGGCGCGGCAGCAGGGAAAAAAGTTCAGATCGGAAGGGTTGAGGATAACCGCATCTACCTGATGGAAGGGTTTGGAATGGACAATATCGCGGAAGTACTGGATCTGATCGAGACAGGGGACGAGGTGCATCTGGACAATTCGGACTATATCGCGATCCAGACCTATCACAGACATCAGGTTCCGTCATTGGATTACAAGGCATGGGATCAGTTTCGCGATGCCCAGGGAAATCCCCTGTACCCACAGCAGAAAACACTGGTAGGCCCTGTCTTTTGCGGGAACGGTCCGGGCTGTAAACAAAACGGCCTGATCAACGGGAAAATCATCATTGTCGCGGCGCTTCTGGATGAACAGGCGTACCCGTGGCAGGCGGACTGGTACCGCAGGAAAGTGGCGTCTGTCCACGAGGGAGATGTGGAAGATTACTGCCGACTGTATTACTGCGACAATGTTCTCCATGATGATGTCACGGCTTCCGTGGATGAACTGCACGCCACGACATATATCGCGGCGCTGAAACAGTCGCTGATCGATCTGGCCAGGTGGGTAGAAAAAGGAATCGCTCCGCTGCCGTCAAGCAATTATACATTAGACGGAGGACACGTGATCATTCCGGAAAGCGCGGTGCTGCGCAGGGGTGTGCAGGCCGTTCCCGTACTCACTGCAAACGGAAGCAAATGTGTCCATGTGAAAGCCGGGGAGAAGGTTGTCTTTACCGTGGACGCGGAAGTTCCTGACGGAGCCGGTGCGCTGACCTATGTTGAGTGGAGTTTTGAGGGAGAGCAGGACTTCCCGGAAAAAGGAGCGTGGCAGCTGCGTGACAACGGCCAGAGAGGAACTGCAGAAGCGGTACATATCTATGAAAAGAAAGGGACTTATTTCGCGGTCGTGCGCATCAAATCGGAACGCAATGGAGATAAAGCGGCACCGTTTACACAGATCCGCAATATTGACAGGGTCAGAGTCGTTGTAGAATAAATATCGCGCCAGCCGCCGTTGGCTGTCGAGGGAGGCATCACTATGGAAAAAGAAAAATATATGGATTCGTCGCTGACACCGCGTGAGCGGGCAGAAGATCTGCTGGCAAAACTAAGTCTGGAAGAAAAAATGGCGCAGGTAAACTGCGTGCTGATTCCGGTCGGCAGGGAGAAGGAAGCCGCGGCATTCTGTAAATACGGCATGGGTGAGATATCCACACTGGAGTTTCGGAACTTTAAGACCGCCGGGGAGGCGGCGGAATTTCAGAGAAATATCCAGAAGATGGTGATGGAGAACAGTCCGCATCACATTCCGGCAATATTTCATATGGAAGGTCTGTGCGGGGCGTTCATCAAGGATCGTTTCAGGCTGCAATCAGTGAGTCTAAACTGCGTGGCGTGATGCCCTGTTACTGCTCGATTGACGGGACACCGGTCCACGCTTCAAAAAAATATCTGACAGGCCTGCTTCGGCAGGAAATGGGATTTGAGGGAGTTGTCTTTTCCGATTACAGTGCCGTGGAGAATGTCTGTACGGTACAGTGCGCGGCCGAGAGCAGGCAGGAGGCAGGACTGCGCTGTATGAAAGCGGGAATGGATGTGGAACTGCCAATCCCTGTCTGCTACCATGAGGAACTGAAGGGACTCTTTGCAAAGGGAAAGGCGGACACTGCCATTCTCGATCAGGCTGTGCTGCTCCCTGCGCGTGCATGAGCCGAGAGGAACCCGGATCCGGGTGCAGACAGGCGAGATTCTGCAGCAGGGCAATTTCTATAATGAAAACCTGCGGAGCGCGAAGTCGGAGTATGTCTATATCTCGGACGGGGAGGAGCATCTGCTGGTTCCGCATTTTACTTATTATGGATACCGCTATGCGAAGGTCGAGGGCGTGTCAGCTCTGAAAAAGGAGGATTTTAAGGGGCTTGCGCTCTACAGTGATATCCAGCCTGTCGGAAGGATCGAGACAGGCCATAAGCTGGTGAACCGCCTGATCCAGAACGTGCAGTGGGGATTAAAGAGCAATTTCATTGACGTGCCCACAGACTGTCCGCAGCGGGATGAGCGCATGGGATGGACGGGCGACGCACAGGTTTTTTCCCCTACCGCGACGTATCTCGAGGACACCTATGCGTTTTATGCGAAATATCTGTATGACATGGCAAAGGAACAGTCAGTCCGCGATGGCAAGGTGCCGGACGTGATCCCGTCCGCGGGCGTGGACAGTACCGCCTGCGTGTGGGGTGATGCCGTCTGCATCATTCCGTGGAACCTGTATCTGTTTTATGGGGACAAGAGTATTCTCGAGGATCAGTTTGACAGTATGAAAAGCTGGGTGGATTATGTCCGCAGGGTTGACGGAGACCGTCACGGATGGCGCTATGTGTTCCATTATGGGGACTGGCTGGCGCTGGACAATCCCGTGCAGGGTGCCGAGCAGGTTATGGGCGGAACTGACGAGGAGTTTATCGCAAATTTGTACTACGCAGTCAGCGCTTCCCTGGTGGCAAAGGCGGCGGCAGTGCTCGGAAGGGAAGCGGAGCGTGAGGAATACCAGAAATTATCCAGTGAGCAGTTTGACATTGTAAAAAGAGAATACTATAGTGCGACAGGACGCTGCTGCATCAAGACACAGACGGCTCTGATGCTGACATTAAAATATCATCTGTCAGACAATGAGGAGCTGACAAAGGCGCAGCTGCGGAAGCTGTTTGACGAAAATGACGGAAAACTGAAAACCGGTTTTGTGGGGACACCGCTGATGTGCAATATCCTGACCGAGAACGGCATGGACGATATCGCATACGGGCTGCTGTTAAATGAGGAATATCCGGGCTGGCTCTCCGAGGTGAAGCTGGGGGCAACCACAGTCTGGGAGCGGTGGAACAGCCTGCTCGGGGACGGCACGATCTCCGGCATCGGCATGAACAGCATGAACCACTACGCTTACGGTTCCATACTGGAGTGGATGTTCCGCCACGCGGCAGGCATCAATACGACAGATGCGGCGCCGGGACTGCGCAGGGTCGTGTTTGAGCCGGTTCTGAACTGGGAACTGCGCTGTGTGAGTGCATCTTATGATTCTCCCTGCGGCCTTTACAGATGCGCATGGCATCTGACGGATCCTGCGCACGTGGAGCTGGAAGTGGAGGTCTATGAACTGACAGAACCGCTGGGAAAAAAGTACAGCCTGGACGGAAGCACTGTCCGTGAACTTTTTGGAAACAGCCAGATCGCAGAATTTATGGAAAAGGAGCTTGCACTGGACATTCCAGTGCAGTACATGGATAACACGTTGAAAGAAACCGCGGCGCTATTCCCTCCGGCAGTGGCAGACTGGCAGATGGAAAGGCTGGGGGAATATTTGCAGCGGGTATAATCAGTACAACGAATATTAAGTAACTGGCATCTTGAGTTGCCTGATTGTTCATCTGCAAAGGACTATTAAGTCCTTATGATGTTGAAATGTATTCTTTCCTTTGATCCAGTGCGGGGACATGGAGACCGCTTTATTCTTTACCCGGCGGCAGAGAATCGCCTGTTCATTTATAGGTTGGCATGTCTGGTAATTTTGATCTGATTTTTATTGGTTTCGCTTTACAGATTTGATTAAAAAAGGTTACAATGCTTATAGATGGATACGGACAATTGTGGAAGGAGAGAGACTGAATGGAAATGAAGACAAGGCTGCCAATGGGGATCGAAGATTTCAAAAGACTGCGTACAGGGGAATTTTACTATATTGATAAAACAGGGCTGATTCAGGAGTTTTTACAGAATATGGCGTATGTTAATCTTTTCACGCGCCCAAGGCGTTTCGGAAAAACCCTGAATATGAGCATGCTGAAATATTTTTTTGAGACGGGCAGTGAGAGTACCCTGTTTGACGGACTCGAGATTTCTAAAGATAAACAGCTCTGTGAAAAATATATGGGGAAGTTTCCGGTGATCTCTGTTACGTTAAAAGGGGCAACCGGCAGGACATTTGATGAGGCAAAAAGTATGCTGCGGCGAATTGTGGGAAGAGAGGCGCAGCGGTTTCAGTTCCTGATACAGAGCGATAAACTGTCAGAAATGGAACATCAGCAGTACAGGGCGCTTATCAATGTGAATGAAATGGGCATCTTTACGATGGGGGACGAGATCTTAAAGGACAGCCTGCTGACGCTGTCACAACTGTTGAAAAAGCATTATGGCCAGGAGGTTGTCATGCTGATCGACGAGTATGATGTGCCGCTCGACAAGGCGTATCAGTCAGGGTATTACGATGACATGGTGGATCTGATCAGGAGCCTGTTCGGGAATGCGTTCAAGACCAACGACAGTCTGTATTTTGCTGTGTTGACGGGGTGCCTTAGAATTTCGAAAGAAAGTATTTTCACAGGACTGAATAATTTTAATGTTTACACGGTAAAGGATGTCCAGTACAATGAATACTTTGGCTTCACGGATGCAGAGGTCAGACAGATGCTGGAATACTATGGTTTTATGGACAGGTATAATGACATAAAGGAGTGGTATGACGGTTATCATTTTGGTACATTTGACATTTATTGTCCGTGGGATGTGGTAAGCTACTGTCACGCATTGAAAATGCACCCAGAGGTGACTCCGCAGAATTACTGGGTAAATACAAGCAGCAATGACATTATCCGGCGGTTTGTCAGCAGGGCAAACACGACGACCCGCGACGAGATCGAACTTCTGATCGACGGCGGGAGCGTGAATAAGATGATACGGCAGGAGCTGACATACAGGGATCTGGATTCGAATATCGACAACCTCTGGAGCATTCTGTTCACGACGGGGTATCTGACACAGCGCGGGTTCCAGGCCGGGGACATGACAGAGCTCGTCATTCCAAACAGGGAGATCCGTTGGATCTTCGTACAGCAGATCCGCGAGTGGTTTCAGGAGGAGTCGGTGAAGGACATCGAGAAGCTGGAAAGCTTCTGCAGGGCATTCGAGGAGAATGACGCAACGGCGGTAGAGAAGGGGTTCAACGATTATCTCTGGAATACCATCAGCATTCGTGACACGGGTGTCAGAAAAACGATGAAGGAGAACTTTTATCACGGGATCCTGCTGGGGCTGCTGGCACATATGGACGGGTGGCTGGTGAAGTCAAATGCCGAGTCGGGGGAGGGCTACAGCGATATCAGTATCGAGATCCGTCAGCGCGATATCGGCATCGTTATCGAGATCAAATACGCGGAGAACGGAGCGTTTGATGCGGCGTGCCAGGAGGCGCTGCAGCAGATCCGGGAGCGGTCGTATGAGAGTACGCTGGTCGAGGACGGCATGCGCACCATCTACCGGTATGGCATCGCGTGTTATAGAAAGCGGTGCAGGGTTGTGTCGGAAACTTTGGAAATAAAGGGGAATTAACCTGAATTTTGGACAAATAGCTGTTTGAGCTGAAGCCGTTGTGCTCACTGACTGCGATAATGCTCTGGTCAGTGAGCTGCTGTTCGGCGGACATGTGGATCCTGTATTCTGTCAGACAGGCGATTGGTGAGGTGTGCATAACGTCTTATTTGCCGTTTTTAAGAATTTTAAGTAAATCATCTGGAATAATGGATGGTATATCTGACGTGGAAAAGTCGTTTATGTTTCGGGTCACGATATAGTCGGCATGAATCTGTTTTGCACATTCATCCTGCAAGCAATCCTCAAAGTCAGTAAAATCCTCTCTTTGTAAGGCGTTCCGCACACTCTCATGGTCTGCGCCTGCTACTTGCAGCAGATCGAGTATATCGAGTAAGAGTTTCCTGCGGTCGGTTGCGGAATAGCGTTTTCTTAAGATATAAAAGATGTTTGATATGGAATGTAGTGCAATATAGCCCGTGACATTGCCGGAAACGCAGCTTTCCAAAACGGATTTGGATGAATCATAAAATGGGAAGCGTTTTCCAGTACGTCCATTATGATGTTCGTGTCAAATAAAACGACCATATTTTTCATCCCTTGCCTCCTCCAATTCTTTTTTATAATCAAAATCCTCCGGCAATGTTCCCGCAAAAGACATAAGACCTTGACAACCACGTTGTCTTTCTTCAGAGGTGTTTTGGTACTCATGTGCTATCCCCATAATGGAATCTATATTTTTATTTGGGGTGGGAATCCCCTCATTACTGTCTGATTGTGAATCAACAAAACGTATATACATATATACCGCCTCTAATTTGTTTTCTGGCATTTCCTGCAATATTCCAATTGCTTTTTCCAAAATTGACATGGTCGTTCCTCCCTTTTTGGCATTATATTGAACTAGTACAGCATTGCAAGTGGTTCATTTCTATAACTTCTCTGGTGTGTTCGCTTTGTGTCATAGCATATCATCTCTTTTATTTTCTAAAACATATCATGAATAAACACAAAAATCAATAAAGAAACTCTATTTTGGGCAGGATATACATACCAGTCATAAAGTTGAGATCAAATATGCAGAAAACGGAACGTTTGATGCGGCGTTCCAGGATTAACCTGAACTTTGGACAAATAGCTGTTTGAGCTGAAGCCGTTTCCCATTCCTGGCTGTCGCAGATGGAAGGAAATGCAATGTCTTGACAGGAAAGCCGCCCAATGTTACAATTGTATGCATACTTACGATATGCCGAAAGGTGGCAGAACGACAAGATTGAAGGTGGATGAGATCATATGCAGGGAGTTTTTGAGAAAGCGCCGTTGGTGAGCATCATTGTTCCGGTTTATAATGCGGAGAAGACGATCGACCGCTGCGTCAGCAGTATCTTGAACCAGTCATACAAAGATTTTGAATTGCTCTTGATGAATGATGGCAGTACAGATCGATCCGGTTCACTCTGTGATGCCTACGAGGAAAGGGACTCGCGCGTCCATGTGCTGCACAAAGAAAATACAGGTGTTTCCGATACGCGCAATCAGGGGATCGCCATGGCGAGAGGGGAATATCTGCAGTTTGCGGACAGCGATGACTGGCTGGCGCCGGACGCCGTGGCAGGCTTTGTGCGCGCGGCCACAGAGCATCAATGCGATATGGTCATTGCGGATTTCTACAGGGTGATCGGAGAGCGCGTCGCGCAGAAGGGTGATATTGAGAAGGACGGCGCGATGGACAGGACAGAATATGCTGTCAATATGATGCAGCGGCCTGCGGATTTTTATTATGGCGTCCTGTGGAATAAATTTTATAAACGGTCTATTATAGAGAAACATCAGATCAGGATGGACAGTTCTGTCAGTTGGTGCGAGGACTTTATGTTCAACATGGAATATGTGCGGCATGCGCGGACGATCTATGCGATGAAGGTTCCGGTGTACTATTATGTCAAGACAAAGGGTTCCCTGGTTTCACAGGGGATCAGCGTGAAAAAGACGATTCAGATGAAACGCACCGTGTTTACACACTACAACAATTTTTACAAGGATGTCTTTGATGATGAAGACTATGAGAAGAGAAAGGGGCAGGTGTACCGCTTTCTGTTTGATGCCGCCGATGATGGAAGCATTGTGCCCCATAGCTGTAAGCTTGGCGAGGAGAGGACCAGCGTGAGTGCGGAGGCACAGGAAGGGGCGGGATTATTTTTCGACCTTTACAGGGAGCGGAAGCTGCAGCAGAGGGTCTTTGAGATCGTGGCATTGAGAAATGATCTGACGATGGCTGACGTCAAAGTGCTGTACTATCTGAGCCAGCCGCATGGAAACTGTACTTTGAAAGAAATGGGAGATATCTTAAATATACCCAGAAGGGAGATATCGGCAGCGATTCAAAGGCTTGCGGCAAAAGAGCTGATCGTCACGTCGAATCAGGACAAGAATAAGAACAAAGAAAAGCAAAGTAATGGAAGAAGGCAGAAACAGCAGGGAAATAAGAGCAGGATCACGGCGAAGGATTACACCGTGTCACAGGAGACTGAGACGATTCTGTCGGAGGTGATGTTCGCGCTCTGCGATCTGGAACAGATTCAGTATGAGGGATTCTCGCAGGAAGAGATCGAGCTGTATGAGAAGCTGAATGAGCGAAGAAACCGAAATATCCGGGAGGCCCTCAGATATTGAAGGCGGCCTGCGCGGGAGGGGGAAACAGCTATGGCAATTGAAAATCTGGGACTTGAAGTCCGCATTTTGTCAAATCTGATCTACAATAGACTGAATCAGATGACGGTGGAAACCGAAAATCTGACAGTACACCAGTGCTGGATCTTGCAGCATTTAACTGAGAATGCCGGAAAAGAAATTTATCAGAAGGACATCGAACAGCTTTTTTCCATCAGGCGTTCCACTGCCAACCAGATGCTCCGCACAATGGAGAGCCGGGGATATATCCGGCGGATCGTCTCTGAGGAGGATGCCCGCAGGAATGTCCTGACAGTGACGCAGGAGGGGATCACTGCCTGCGGGCATCTGGTGGAAAATATGTATCAGTTCATGAAGAAGCTGCACGGGGAGATCCCGAAGGCGGAGTTAGAGCAGTTTCAGGGAACGCTGAGAAAGCTGTGGCATAATATTGAGTAGGGCGCTAATCTTTTTGCCAAGTCAGCCGATGAAATATTTTTAGCTGTTTCCGTCACGGTTTTCCTGTTCTTTTTTCAGACGTTCTTTTGCGTCCGCTACAGTCTCACCGTCTTTTGTAAGGTAACGGTCAACAAAAGCGTCCTCTATTCTGGAATAGCCGCCAACAACGGTATCTTTAATATTTTCAAACGTACCTGTAACTTTCTCTGCGATCCTTTCATTTGCTTTTACAATTTTAGATTTTGCCATAGTCATTGATCCTTTCCTGTTTTCCCATTATCAATATGAATCCGAGTATCCGTACAAAGAAACAAACAGCACTCCCGGTTAATATATTCATGATGCAAATGTCTGTACCTTCATTTTGTCAGAACGCTGCAGGGTCAAAACGGATGCCGCATCTTCTGCATAGCCTGTACGACGGATAGCTTCATCATTTGATCCCTTTTATCAGCGGGATCAATGAAAGAAGGACAACAATTCCAATTAATCCGATTGCGACACCGATCATCATTTTGCCCCATACCATACAAAAACACATTCCTGCGCCCAGCGCTAATACGCCAATGACACCAACGATAATTCTCAGAATCGTTTTGCCGGAAATCTGAATCAGCTGCTTATGTTCCATTTTTCTCCATATGATCCAGGTGATCAGTCCGAGCAGAAGTCCTGCCAAGCCAAATAGAACGCCCGGCTGAAATGCTTCCCACTCCGGGATGAGTGCCATGCACATTCCCAAAGCAAACAGTACGCCGCTCATCGTACCCATGAGCATTGCTACAAAACTACTTTTCTTCATCAAGATTTGCCTCCTTTTTTGACCGACAGTTGTTTGTTTATTGTAAAAATAGTATAATAAATCTGCCACTTCAAAACAATCAACAATCTATACACAAGTGTTGGAATAAAGGAGATTCTTATGAATACCAAAAACAATAAGCGGAAACGGGAGTCCAGGCAGAAAATAGAGCAGGTATTGATCGAATTTCTTCAAACCAGGGAATTGAGCCAGATCAGTGTTTCCGATATATGCAAAAAGGCAAATTTGAACCGCAGTACCTTTTACGCAAACTATGTCGATATATACGAGCTGGCTGACACAATAAGCGAAAAACTGGAAGCCCAGGTTGCTGAATTGTACAAAGATGAAATGACACAAGGCTTTAACTCCAACAATTATTTAGTGCTTTTTCAACATATAGCGCAAAACCAGATTTTTTATCGCACCTACTTCAAATTGGGATACGATGAAAAATATAAGATTTTGACTTATGATGATAAACTGGCCCAAAAACATTTTGGTGACTGTCATATTGAATACCACATGGAATTTTTCAAAAGTGGTCTGACAAGGATAATCAAATTGTGGTTACAAAATGGCTGCAGGGAAACACCCGAAGAAATGTTTGAGATCATTAAAAGCGAGTATCGCGGGCGTGAGGAATTTTGGGCTGCGAAATAGCGGCATCATTTAGCGCGTGCAATGAAAAGCAAAAAGAATACACTGCCGGGCTGAAATAAGCCGGTGAATATCCTTTTGCCCGAATAGTGTTTCGTCATTGGATGATCAGAGAGAATTATGGTAATCCTTATAAAGAGAGATTTATTTTGTGCCTTTCTTTTTTGGTGAATTATATTTTTTGCATTCCGATTCTAATTTTGGAAAATTCAGACAACGGTTTCTGCCTGCAAATGGATCGTTAGATATGTATTTTTTATACAATACATTGGCTTTATTGAAAATTACTTCACTAT
>VSNO01000005.1 GCA_009774375.1 Lachnospiraceae bacterium | reverse complement strand
CATCTGCTATACTCTATTCATATCAGGAGCTGTTAAAATAAAGCTGACCAGGAGGAGCTGTTATGACGATAGAGGAGATGAAGCAGAAGAAACTGCAGAAGGGCTACAGCTATGCGCAGATCTCGGAGCTGTCGGGGGTGCCGCTGGGGACAGTCCAGAAGATCTTTTCGGGGGACACGGAACACCCGCGGTACGCGACGCTGCAGGCGCTGGAGCAGGTGCTGAAGGACCGGGGGGACAGCATGGTGCTGAACGACAGCGCGGCTTTTTCGTATGGCAGTCCGCAGGAAAAGAAGCAGGGTGAATATACCGTCGAGGATTATCTTGCCATGCCGGAGGACATCCGGGTGGAGCTGATCGACGGGGTGATCTATGATATGGCGGCGCCGGTATTTGACCACCAGAAGATCGCGGGGGAGATTCACAGGCAGATCGCAAACTATATCATGGACAACAATGGGGAGTGCGAGGCAGGTATATCACCGATCGATGTGCAGTTGGATCGTGACGACAAGACGATGGTGCAGCCGGATGTGCTGATCCTCTGCGACAGCGAAAAGCTTGTGAAGGGCAGGGTGTTTGGCGCGCCGGATTTCGTGCTGGAAGTGATCTCACCCGCCACAAAACGCAAGGATTATTTCAAGAAGCTCATGAAATATGAGAATGCGGGGGTGCGGGAGTACTGGATACTCGATCCATACAAAAAGCAGCTCGTTGTCTTTTTCTTTGAGAGTGACATCTATGCACAGATCCATGATATGACGCAACCAGTGCCCGTCAACATCTATGAGGGAAAGCTGCAGATCAGAACGGATCATATTTTGAAGTGGTGCGAGAATATAGAACGATGAGACGGACAGAGCTGTTTTGGGATGATTATCCGGACAGGCTGGCATCGATCTTCCGACCGCCCTCGGAACTGTACTACAGGGGCGGGATCGACGTGATCGATCAGAGGCGCAGCGTGGCAGTGATCGGCAGCAGGCGCGCGTCTGACCGGGGCATAGCGGCTGCATACCGGATCGGCTGCGAGCTTGGCAGAAGGGGAATCAGCGTGGTGAACGGGCTGGCGCTGGGCTGTGATACCCATGCGCTGAGGGGGGCGCTGGCAGCGGGCGGAACCTGTGTGGCAGTCATGCCCTGCGGGCTGGACCAGATCGTGCCGCACGCCAATGCCGGACTGGCAGAACGCCTGCTGGCTGGCGGAGGCTGTCTGCTCAGCGAGTACCCTCCGCAGACACCGGTGCGCAGATATCAGTATGTGGAGAGGGATCGCCTGCAGAGCGGGATCAGCGACGGCGTGATCGTAGTCGAGGCGGAGTGTGACAGCGGGACGATGCACACGGTGCGGTATGCGATCAGGCAGGGGAGGCGTCTGGCCTGTGTCGACAGCCGGCTTGTACGGTATGCTTCCGGCAACCGGTGGCTTGAACAGCAGGGCGGCGTGCGTGTGATCCGCGACATGGCTGGTCTGAATGCCTTCATAGCGGAGATACAGGAGGATCCTGTATACAGACAGATGACGTTTGATTTAGAAATGCTTGATAAGAGTGTTTGATAGAAATGCTTAGTATGAATGTTTGAAAAAGTTTAATAAGAATGTATGAAAAAATGTTGAATTAGCGGCTTGACAAATAGATGAATATATGATTAAATGTTCATATAAGAAAAATACATTAAATAAATACACAGGAAGGTCATTGCACAGTATGATCAACAAGGACTGTAAGCAAGGATCGTAAGAGAAGAGAGGGAGGCGGCTGATTGAAGGATACGGACAAAAGCGTCAACATGGAGACGACGGAAACAATAGAGGATCTGGCAGCAATATTCAAGATATTCGGGGATTCCACCCGGCTTCTGATCCTTTCCCTGCTCATGGATCACGAGGAGCTGTGTGTGGGGGATATCGCCGAGCGGCTGAACATGACACAGTCAGGAGTGAGCCATCAGCTGGCGCTCTTAAAGCAGAGCAAGCTGGTCAGGACGAAGCGGGAAGGCAAGAGCATCTATTACTCCATCGCGGATGAGCATGTCTCGGCGATCATCCGCATCGGCATGGAGCATGTGCTGGAGGAATAGCCGAAAAAGAGCGTGTGCCAAAGGCACGGCAGGCAAATACAGTGTTTGGAAACAGGCATATCGATGAGAAAAATATGGAAAAGGAGAGGATCACAATGAAAAAAACGTACAAGATCGAGGTAGACTGCGCAGCGTGCGCGGCAAAGATGGAGGAAGCGGCAAACAGGACAAACGGTGTGAAGGAAGCGACGGTCGCATTTATGCCGCAGAAGATGAAGGTTGAATTCGAGGAGGGCGCCGATGTGTCCGCTGTCATGACAGAAGTGCTGAAGAACTGTAAGAAGGTAGAATCGGACTGCGAGATCTTTATATAAGGAGCTGTCGCATCTAAGCTAAGATCAGAAAGGATGTGAAACAAAATGACCAAGAAGCAAAAAAAAGTGCTGGTCAGGATCATCGTATCAGCCGTACTGGTTGCGGTATTCAGCCTGATACCGGTCAACAACCCATATGTCAGACTGGCACTGTTTTTGATACCATATCTGATCATCGGATATGACATACTCAGAAAGGCAGTGCTTGGGATCGTCAACGGCCAGGTATTTGACGAGAATTTTCTGATGGCGCTTGCCACGGTGGGCGCCATCATTCTCGGGGAGTATGTCGAGGGGACGGCTGTCATGCTGTTTTACCAGATCGGCGAGCTCTTCCAGAGTTATGCGGTGGGAAAGAGCCGCAGGAACATATCGGCGCTCATGGATATCCGGCCGGACTATGCGAACATTGAGCAGGATGGGCAGCTCGAGCAGGTCGATCCCGACGATGTTGAGGTCGGGACGGTGATCGTGGTACAGCCGGGAGAGAAAGTGCCGATCGACGGTGTGGTCGTGGGGGGAGCCTCCACGCTCAACATGAGCGCCCTCACCGGCGAGAGCCTTCCGAGGGAGGTGCAGGAGGGGGATGAGGTGATCAGCGGGTGCGTGAACCTGACAGGATTGCTCCGGATCGAGACGACGAAGGAGTTCGGGGAGTCCACCGTCTCAAAGATCCTGGATCTGGTGGAGAATTCCAGCATGAAGAAATCAAGGTCGGAGAACTTTATCACCCGTTTTGCAAAGTATTACACGCCAGCAGTGTGCATCGGCGCCCTCGCGCTTGCAGTGCTGCCGCCTGTGGTCAACCTCATGATGGGCAATCCGGCGGGCTGGTCGCAGTGGGTGATCAGGGCGCTCACGACACTCGTCATCAGCTGTCCGTGCGCACTCGTCATATCCATACCGCTCAGCTTCTTTGGCGGTATCGGCGGGGCGTCCTCCAAGGGCGTGCTCGTGAAGGGTTCGAACTATCTGGAGGCGCTCTCGGAGACAAAATACGTGGTGTGTGACAAAACCGGAACACTGACGAAGGGCGTCTTTGAGGTGACGCACATCGAGGCCGCAGAGGGACTGGATGCGGATGAGCTCCTTGAGATGGCGGCTTATGCGGAGAGCTATTCGAACCACCCGATCAGCAGGAGCTTAAAGGACGCTTACGGAAAGCGGACTGGAAAGCAGATCGATGCGGGCAGGGTCTGTGATGTGGAGGAGATCAGCGGCCACGGTGTGTCAGCGGTCATCGATGGCAGGAAAGTATCGGCAGGAAATGCCAAGTTCATGAGAATGCTAAATATCGCGTACACAGTGCCGCAGAATATCGGAACGGAAGTCCATGTGGCGGTCGACGGCCGGTATGCCGGATATATTCTGATCTCGGATATCGTCAAGCCGAATGCGGGAGCGGCGATCGCAGGTCTGAAGGCGGCGGGCGTCAGGCAGGTGGTCATGCTGACAGGCGACGCGGGGAACGTGGCGGAAGCAGTGGCAGCGGAGCTTGGCGTGGATGTCGTGAAGAGCGAACTGCTTCCGGCGGACAAGGTTGCCGAGGTGGAGAGGCTTCTGGCGTCAAAAGGAGAGAAGGAGCGGCTTGCGTTCGTCGGGGACGGCATCAACGACGCACCGGTGCTGTCAAGGGCTGACATCGGGATCGCGATGGGGGCGCTCGGCTCAGACGCGGCGATCGAGGCGGCGGATATCGTGCTGATGGACGATGATCCGGCGAAGATCGCCACCGCCATGAACATATCGAGAAAGACGCTGGGGATCGTGCACCAGAATATCGTGTTCGCGCTGGTGGTCAAGTTTGCGTGCCTCGGGCTGGGCGCGGTCGGCTTTGTCAACATGTGGTGGGCGATCTTTGCGGATGTCGGTGTCATGATCATCGCGGTATTAAATGCCACCAGGACGTTAAAATCTTAAGATCAGGCGGGGAAGAAAAGTGAAGGACAGAAGTACAGACAGACGCAAGAGGGCGCTTGAGCTCATTGAGATGATCGCGGTCGTGACGATCTGCACCATCATGTATTTTCACGAGAGAGGCATGGCACGGCAGACCGGCGCTGACATGCTCCCTGCGCTGGGGGACCATGTCCTGTTCGGAACGTATCTCGGCGAACCGATCGAGTGGAGGGTCATCGGCATTGAAAAGAATGGAGAGGTGGTGCTGATTGCCGAGAATATCCTGACGATGAAGGCGTTTAATGCGGCGGACAGCGGAGAATTTAACTGTGATGACGACGGGAACAGCTACTGGAGTGTTGACCGGACGGAGGCGGACAGCGATATGGAGCTGCAGGCGCATGTGCGCGGCAACAGCCGTTGGGCGGACTCGGATCTTCGGGCATGGCTGAACTCAGACAGGGAGAATGTGATCTATGACGGGATCGGGCCTGTCGCGGGCGCGATGTCCTCCCACAAGAACGGATACGCGAGCGAGCCCGGATTTCTCACCGGATTTACCCAGCAGGAGCGGGACGCGATCGTGCCGACAGAGAACGTCACAAACGGCAATGCACTGGATGGCGGGGAGGTTCGGAGCACGGATCTGGTGTACCTGCTCTCGGAGGACGAACTGTCGTGGCTTGTCGAGGCGGATGTCAGTATCCGTGCGAAGCCGACGCCGCAGGCAGTCGAACAGGATCAGACGACATGGTACAACATGTATTCGCTCGAGCTGGGGATCGAGGCGTATTACTGGTGGCTGCGCGAGCCGGTGCCGGATATGGCGAGCAACTGCTATGTCGTCGATATCGGTTACAGATCGAGGCTGCTGCGCGGCGACAAGGCGGCAGGGCTGGAGGGATTTGGCGTGCGCCCGGCGGTGAAGGTGGACACTGGGAAGATAGAGCTGTTGAACAGGGAACCCGAGAGCGGTACACAGGAGGAGACAGGGGAGCCGGGCAGCCTGGAAGAGGAATGATGGAAAGGCTTGATCGATATGTATAATATAGGTATTTGCGATGACGAGCACGCCGCGTGCGCGCAGATCGCGGAGATGATATATGAGTATGACAGGAGAAATAAGGTCGGGATAGAGGTTACAGTCTGGAATACAGGGGAAGGGCTGTATCAGGATATGCAGAAGAAGAAAGCGATCGATCTGCTTTTTCTGGATATCGAACTGGTGTCCACAGACGGTATACAGGTGGGCAGGCTGATCCGCCGTGAACTGGAGAATCAGGACATCAGCATCGCCTTTATTTCATCCAAGAGCAGCTATGCGCTCGAGCTCTTCAAGATCCATCCGATCGATTTTCTCATAAAGCCGGTCAGTGCGCAGGATATTTATGAGACGATCGATGAGGCGCTGCGCCTGTACAACCGCGGCAATACCGTGTTTGAGTACAGGGCGAATGGCTACAGCTGCAAGATCCCGTACAGGGAAATTCTTTATTTTGGCAGTGAAAATAAGAAGATCAATATGGTCACGGCGGAGTCGACGGTACAGTTCACCGGAAAGATCAGGGACCTGGCAGACATCCTGCCGGGGAATTTTTTACAGATCCATCAGTCGTATATCATCAACATGAACCACATGAATGAATGCAGCTATGAGCTTGTGAAGATGAGCGGGGGCGTGGAGCTGAGCATCAGCCAGCCCTACAGGAAACAGGTTCGGAAACAGATTATGGATTATGCATGGGGACAGGATTCTTGAGATGGCAGTATTTCGGGTTGCAGTACTATACATTATTTTCAGGTACATACACAGTATTTTTGATGTACACGGGCATGCGGCGTGGCTGACGTCCTTTCTGCGCACGGTTTCAGACAGGAGGGCGGTGTGGGCCGAACGGGGTGTGGCTCTGGCAGTGTATATGTCTTATCTGGCGGGCGTCTGTCTGGTTGACGCACTGTCTGCCGTGATGCCGGTGCGATTTATCGCGGATACCCTGCTCTTATATCTGCTGACACAGCTATATCATGGAAAGAATGGGAAGAGACTGCTGGCGGCACTGCTGATCCAGGGCATGAATCTGTTCTGCGAGACGCTGGCAGTGTATATGCTATATGACTGCAGGGTGGATGGAGTGTATGGGCGGGAGATGTACTATGCCATATTTTTATTCATGTATGTGTGCGAGCGCGTGATGGAGAAGTTCTGCATCAAGAACATCAGGGAAGACACATCGCTGAAACACTGGGATCTGCTGATATTTTTGCCGGGTATCAGCGCGGTCATGATGTTTGTGATGATCTTATCCGAGACGGAGAACCGTCTGGCGGGCTCGGCAGTCAGCGCGGGGATCATCTGTCTGAACCTGATCGTGTTTTACATCTGCGATGATCTGGTGGGAGCCTATATCAAGCTGAAGGAGAGCGCCCTTGTGGCACGCCAGCTCGAGAGCTATTCCAACCAGCTCAATGTCGTCATGAGATCGGAGGAAAAGGTGCGCGGACTGCGGCACGATCTGAAGCATCATCTGAGCGAGATCCAGATGATGGCGGACAGGGGGAAGCCGCAGGAGATCGCGGAGTATGTCCGGAATATGCAGGCGGATCTGCTGAATGAGGGGGAGCATATCAGCAGCGGCAACGCGGATATCGACAGCCTGATGAACCTGATGCTCGAGCGGGCAGAGCGTGAGCTGGAAAACGTCAGATGCCGTGTGAGCGTGCCGGAGGCGTTGGATATGCCGGCGTTTGACTGGAACATTATCCTCGGCAATCTGATGGAGAATGCGATCGAGGCGGCAGGAAAGTCGCAGGAGCGGCTTTTGCAGGTTAAGATCCGGTATCGGAAAGGAATGCTCTTTATCGAGGTCAGAAACAGCTACAGCGGAGAGCTGGTGAAAACGGAGGACTGGTATCAGTCCACAAAGGCGTATGACAGGACAGATGAGTCGCAGGTTCACGGACTTGGGATCAGGAATGTGAGGCGGATCGTGGAAAAATATGACGGAAGCATGGAGATCAGCGATGAGGACGGCCTGTTTGAGGTCAGGATACTGATGTATGTCCCGGTTAAGGAGGCTCCGTAAAACGACGGATTTCGCCATTTTATATATGGATTTCGCCGTTTTGAACAATGGCGTTTCTGGGTATGATATATTTTATCTCATAGAAAATCAGGAAGCAGAAGAGGTAAGATGTATGGTACAGACACAGAAACAGATTGTGGAGAAGGCATTTCGGAAACTGATCAGGAGAGGGGTCGTGAGTGAATCCATGCTGACGCCCAGTACGGTGACAGACCAGGATGTTGATGAATTTGAGAGAACGTTTGATGTCAGGCTTCCGGATCTTTTCAGGGCGTTTTTGAAGGCGTACAGCTATGATTTCACAATCATGTGCGCACCTGTGCCGCTGGACGGCATGGAACACAGCGAACCGGAGAGTGAGAAAGGTCTGTGCTGGATCGAACTGATCTCGCTGCCGCGGCAGGAGCCGCTCAGGAATCTGTATGCGGGCATGGAGAGTTTCCGCAGGATCTGCACAGACAGGGAGCTCATAAATCTGAAACTGGACTGTGTCAGGAATCTGGTGCCGATCGGCGAGTGGGATGGCCCATTGTGCATTGACCTGAACCAAACAGCAGATATCCGTGAGGACGATCCGTCAACCTGGCAGATCTGCCGGTTTGACGAGACGGTGTTCGACTGGAAAGCCGCGGGATATATCGACGGGAACGGCAGGGCGGCAGGCGAGCGGAAGTTTCCGGATTTTAAGGCGCTGCTGGATGTGTATTTCTGCGGAAAATATGATAAGGCGTATGAGCGGCAGCTGAGGGCGTGCGGTGAGGAGATGCCGGATTATAGTTTTTATGTTCAGATGCGAAGATGAAGATACCGGGCAGGGAAGCAGATTTCCTGCCCGATTTTGCGTTCTGCAAAATTTTTACTTGTGGTATTCGGCGCGAAGAAATATAATATATGTATGGGCTGTGCAGACATCATGTTGAGATTGGACATGTATACAGCTACAGCAGCAGTATCTGAATCGTACAAATTTTATAACAGAAAGGAAACTGAAATGGGCGGCTTTTTTGGAGTAACATCACAGCAGGATTGTGTATTTGATCTGTTTTTTGGCATTGACTACCACTCCCATCTGGGGACGCGGCGCGGCGGTATGGCGGTTTACGGGGCAGATGGGTTCAACAGGGCGATCCATAACATTGAGAATGCACCGTTCCGAACCAAATTTGACAAGGATGTGACGGAGATGCATGGGAACTACGGTATTGGCTGTATATCGGACTACGAGCCGCAGCCTCTGATCATACGTTCGCATCACGGCACATATGCGCTGACGACTGTGGGAAAGATTAACAACACAGATGAGCTGATACAGCGTCTCTTTGATGTGGGACATGCACATTTTCAGGAGATGAGCGGCGGGGAGGTCAATGCCACGGAGCTTGTCGCGGCGCTGATCAACCGCAGGGAAAATTTGATCGAGGGCATCAATTTTGCGCTGGAGTCGATCGACGGCTCGCTGTCGATCCTGCTGATGAACAAGGCGGGGATCTATGCTGCGCGGGATAAGTACGGCAGGACGCCGATCTCGATCGGAAAGAAGGACGACGGCTTCTGCGCTTCGTTTGAGAACTTCGCCTACAAAAATCTGGGATACACAGATTATAAGGAGCTGGGACCCGGCGAGGTCGTGGTGATGACGGAGAAGAACTGCGTGACGCTCGTAAATCCGCAGAAGGACATGAAGATCTGCACATTTCTGTGGGTTTATTACGGGTATCCCGCCAGCTCCTACGAGGGTGTCAACGTGGAGCAGATGCGCTATCGCTGCGGGGAGAAGATGGCGCGGCGCGACAATGTGAAACCGGATATCGTGGCTGGCGTTCCGGACTCCGGCATCGCCCATGCGGTCGGATATGCCAATGAGTCGGGCATTCCCTTTTCCAGACCGTTTATCAAGTACACGCCGACGTGGCCGCGCTCTTTCATGCCGACCATACAGAGCAAGCGTAATCTGATCGCCAGGATGAAGCTGCTGGCGGTGGACGAGCTGATCAAGGATAAGAGCCTGCTGCTGATCGACGACTCGATCGTGCGGGGGACGCAGATGCGGGAGACCACGGAGTTCCTGTACCAGAGCGGCGCGAAGGAGGTCCACATCAGGCCGGCGTGCCCCCCGCTTCTGTACGGCTGCAAGTATCTGAACTTCTCCCGCTCCTCATCGGAGATGGATCTAATCACCAGGCGCGTGATCGAGCGGCTCGAAAACGGCAATGTGACCAAAGAGGTTCTGGAGGAATATGCAGATCCCGAGTCTGAGAAATATGAGCGGATGGTCGAGGATATCCGGAAGGAGTTGAACTTCACTTCGCTGCGTTTCAACAGGCTGGACGATATGCTCGACGCGACAGGGCTGGATCACTGCAAACTCTGCACCTACTGTTGGAATGGAAAGGAATGAGCAACATATGTTATTGCCATGAGAAAGGCGGCAAAAGATGAAAGAAAATCAAAAAAAGATCATTTCGATCAAGGTAAAGCTGCTAGCGATCATCCTGCCAGTGGTCATTGTCATTATGAGCCTTCTGGTAGGAGTCCTGTATTACATATCGAAAGATATCATCAAGGAGTACTCGGAAAATCTGCTCGATTCATCGATCGAGAACCAGACCAACCAGATCGAGGCGTGGCTTGACGAGAATCTGTCGGCGTTTCGGGCGGTGAAGCAGTCGATCGAGCAGACCGGCGCCAGCGGGCAGCAGCTACAGGCGATCCTGGACAGCTACTACGGGTTTGACGACGATTACCCGAACGGGCTGTATATTGCGGATGAGAACGGCGGTCTGATAAAAGCGTCCGCGTCAGAGAAAACGGAGGCGGATCCGACACAGTCTGTCTGGTACAGGGAAGGTCTGACCAGGTGGAATATGGGTCTGACCAACGCGTACACGAACGCGGAGGGCGCGAAGGTCATCAGCGCCTCGGGCATACTCGACGACCAGTCCGGCATGATCAGGGTGATATCGGCTGATCTCACGCTTGAGCGCATCAGCATCATTGTAAACAGCTATATCGAGATGGATCAGGCGAGGGCATTTCTGGTGAGCAGCACGGACGGAACGGTTCTGGCGCACCACGATAATGGACTGATCTCGACAAAACTCAGCGAATCGAGGGATGCTTTTCTGCGGGATATCTGGCAGAAGGTATCACAGTATGATTTTGATATGGTGGAGATCGACAGCAATATGACGGCATTTTCCCAGATACAGGGGACAGACTGGGTGCTGGTGTCCTATATCCCCACGAAGGTCATCTACTCGGATATCGACAGCGTGCGGAACATGATGCTGGCGATCGGACTGGTGTCGGTTATTCTGCTGGCTGTGCTGGTGGAGCGTGTTGTCCACGTGGTGATCCGGCCTGTCAAGGAGCTGATCAAGGTGATCACGGCGATGACAAACGGGGATTTTACTGTGGAGATCAAGGCGGGAAGCAACGACGAGATCGGTGTGATGAGCGGGTATGTCCAACAGTTTATACGGACTATGCGTCAGATGATCGCCTCGATACACACGGTGTCCGACAAGCTGGGCGAGCAGGCGGGTGACAGTGATAAGATCTCCCGGGAGATGTATGAAGCTTCCAGACTGCAGGGACAGTCCATGCGGGAGCTGAACACAACAGTGGAACAGCTGTCCATGTCTGTCGGAGAGATCGCGAATCATGCCACGACACTTGCGATGGTCGTGGCAGATACAAAGGATGACGGCGAGCAGGTGGACAGCAAGATGCAGGAGACCGTCGCTGTCTCGCGGAGCGGTCAGGAGGATCTGCAGCGCGTCAACAGTGCGATGGAGCTGATCAACGTGTCCGTGCAGAAGCTGCAGCAGTCGATCGATGAGGTCGGAAAGGCTTCGAAGGAGATCACCAATATCACGGAGATCATAGGAAACATCGCGGACCAGACCTCCCTGCTCTCGCTCAATGCATCGATCGAGGCGGCGCGTGCCGGGGATGCCGGCAGGGGCTTTGCGGTGGTGGCGACAGAGATCGGGCAGCTCGCCAACACCAGCGCTGACGCGGTCCATAATATCGAGGGTCTGATCAGCCAGATCAACAGCCTGGTGGGCGATACGGTCAAGCAGACGAAGGAGAGCGTGGAGAATATCAGCCACAGTAACAGTCTGGTGGGCGATACCCTGCGGACGTTTGATTCGATCTTTGGAAATATCGATCAGGTGGGCACACTGGTGCGCGAGATGATCAGGAAGGTTGAAAAGGTTGACGAGGTGGCGACGAACGTGGCAGCGATCTCCGAGGAGCAGGCGGCAAGCTCGGAGGAGATCCTGGCGACGTCCGAGTCAATGGTGCGCCAGGTTGACAATATAACGAGCAACAGCGAGAGCGTTTCCAAGGGGGCAGAGGAATTGACAGCCTCGGCGGAGGAGTTGTACGAGCATGTTGCCAGATTTAAGATCGGAGAGGAGGCAGGACTGTGATGAGAGGAAAAAGCTGTATGAAAAGATATATTTCCGTGTGGCTGGCGATCGTCCTGCTGATCTGTGCAGTGCCGGGATGCGGTCAGAGCGCAGCCAGAGGGAGAGGCGGGGTAAAGATCTTCTTCGCATTGAACCAGATGGATACCTTCCGCCAGACGCTCGTGGACGGCGCCGCGGAACAGGCGGCACAGGCCGGGGCACAGTTTGCCATGGAGGATGCGCAGGGATCGATCGAGCGTCAGGTAGAACAGTTAAAAAAGGCGGCGGCTGAGAACTATGACGTGATCATATGCAGTCCTGTCTCGGTGGATACGGCGGTCCAGCTGAAGATGAGCGTGGGGGATGTCCCGATCGTGTTCGTCAACAGCTGTCCGGACGAGAAGTACTTACAGGAGGGAAAATACATTTATGTCGGTTCCAGCGAGCAGGTCGCGGGAGCATTCCAGGCGGAATATGTACTGAGTAAGCTGTCTGGCAGACAGGAGTTCAATGTGGTGCTGATCAAGGGGCCGGCGAGCCATTCTGCCACGGTAGGAAGGACGAGCGGCGTGAAGAGGGTGCTGGAGGAGAGCGGAAAGCAGGTTCACTATGTGTTCGAGGACAGTGCAGGCTGGGATACCGCGCAGGCACAGAAGCTGTTTGAGCTGTTTCTGAAGACAGGCGTTTCGGCAGATTGTGTGATCTGCAACAATGATGCCATGGCGCTCGGCGTCATGGAGGCGTGTAGGAATAACGGCATTGACTGCAGTACGCTCCCGATCCTGGGGGTGGATGCCACTGCGGACGGCTGTGAGGCGATCCGCAACGGCGAGATGGCATTCACGGTATACCAGTCTGGAAGCGGACAGGGGCATGCGGCGGTTGACGCGGCGATACGGCTTGTCGAGACTGGCAGCGTGAAGGATGTTGAGGGAAGCACCGAGGACGGCAGATATGTCTGGGTTGATTTCGAGCGCGTGGACAGCAGCAACGTCTCACAGTATGATCAGTAGGCATCTGCCAGCATGCGACATAAAATGGAGGATAAAAAAATGGAGAATGTAAAACGGATCTATGTGGAGAAGAAGGAAGCTTTTGCGGTAAAGGCGAGGGAGCTGGAGGATGAACTGAAAGGGTATCTGGGCATTGCTGGATTAAAGAAAGTCAGGATCTTTATCCGCTACGATGTGGAGAACCTCTCGGAGGAGGTGTTCGAGAAGGCATGCAGGAGCGTGTTTTCGGAGCCTCCTGTCGATGATCTGTATATGGAGGACATTGAGATGCCGGCAGACTCCCGCTGTTTTTCGGTGGAGTTCCTGCCGGGACAGTTTGACCAGCGGGCGGATTCCGCAGTGCAGTGTGTGCAGTTTTTAAATGAGGACGAGCAGCCGGTCATCAAGACGGCAGTCACATATCTGTTGATCGGAAATATATCTGCCAGTGAGTTTGATAAGATCAAACGGTACTGTATCAATCCTGTGGACTCGAGGGAGACGGGGATGGAGAAGCCGCACACATTGGTGCAGACTTTTGAGGAGCCGGCCGATGTGGGGAGCTTTGACGGATTTGCGGACATGGCTGAGGACGATCTGAGGGAGCTTTATGATTCGCTCGGGCTTGCCATGACGTTCAGGGATTTTCTGCATATCCAGAAGTATTTCAGGGATGAGGAACACAGGAATCCGACCGTGACGGAGATCCGGGTGCTTGACACGTACTGGTCTGACCACTGCCGGCACACGACATTCTCTACAGAGTTAAAGCATATTGATTTTGAGGATGGCTATTATTCGGAGCCGATCAGGACGACGTACGATCAGTACCTTGCCGTGCGCGAGGAGATCTTTGCCGGAAGAATGGACAAGTATGTCTGCCTGATGGATCTGGCGCTCATGGCGATGCGGAAGCTGAAAAAGGATGGCAGGCTGGAGGATATGGAGAAGTCGGACGAGATCAATGCCTGCTCGATCGTCGTTCCAGTGGAGATCGACAAGGAGGATGGAAAGGGCGTTGTCACTGAGGAGTGGCTTGTCAACTTCAAAAACGAGACGCACAATCATCCGACAGAGATCGAACCGTTTGGCGGAGCTGCGACCTGTCTCGGCGGCGCGATCCGCGATCCGCTCTCGGGACGTACATATGTTTACCAGGCGATGCGTGTCACAGGTGCGGCAGATCCGACTGCACCTGTTGAGAATACGATGCGCGGGAAGCTCTCCCAGAAAAAACTGGTCCGCGGCGCGGCGAGCGGCTATTCCTCCTACGGAAATCAGATCGGACTGGCGACGGGATTTGTCAAAGAGATCTACCATCCGAACTATGTGGCAAAGAGGATGGAGATCGGTGCGGTCATGGCTGCCGCCCCGAGAGCGAGCGTGATTCGGGAAAATTCTGATCCCGGCGATATCATCATCCTGCTCGGCGGGCGCACAGGACGCGATGGCTGCGGCGGGGCGACAGGCTCCTCCAAGGTGCACACGACGGCGTCGCTCTCTACCTGCGGCGCGGAGGTGCAGAAGGGCAATGCACCGACGGAGCGCAAGCTGCAGAGACTGTTCCGCAGGGCGGAGGTCAGCCGGATCATCAAAAAGTGCAATGACTTTGGCGCGGGCGGGGTATCCGTGGCGATCGGGGAGCTGGCGGACGGACTTGTCGTGGACATGGATAAGGTACCGAAGAAATACGCAGGTCTCGACGGGACAGAGCTGGCAATTTCAGAGTCGCAGGAGAGGATGGCGGTCGTCGTGGATCCGAAGGATGCTGACCAGTTTCTTGCGTATGCGGCAGAGGAGAATCTCGAGGCGGTGAAGGTCGCGACAGTGACCGAGGAGCCGAGGCTTGTGCTGATGTGGAGGGGAAAGAAGGTCGTGGATATCGCGAGAGCTTTTCTCAACACGAACGGGGCGCACCAGGAGGCCAGCGTGTATGTGGATGCGCCTGTGAAGGAGGACAATTATTTTGACAGGATCGCTGTGCCAAAGGTTGAGAATGCGCTGAAGGCGGGCGATGTAAAGGGGGCGGTTCTTGCCACGCTGAATGATCTGAATGTGTGTTCGCAGAAAGGGCTTGTGGAGATGTTTGACGGGTCGATCGGCGCCGGCAGCGTATTTATGCCGTACGGCGGTAAATACCAGCTCACAGAGACACAGGCGATGGTCGCCAAACTTCCCGTATTGAAGGGAAAGACTGATGTCGTGACAATGATGGCATACGGTTTTGACCCGTACCTGTCCAGCTGGAGTCCGTATCACGGCGCAGTGTATGCGGTGACGGAGTCCATGTCAAAGATCGTGGCGGCAGGCGGTGATTTTAGAAAGATCCGCTTTACATTCCAGGAGTATTTCAGGCGTATGACCGGGGAGCCGTCCCGCTGGAGCCAGCCGTTTGCGGCGTTGCTCGGCGCGTATGATGCACAGATCGGATACGGTCTGCCTTCGATCGGCGGCAAGGATTCCATGTCGGGTACGTTCAATGAGATCGATGTGCCGCCGACGCTCGTCTCCTTTGCGGTCGATGTGGCAAAGAAGCAGGATATCATCACGCCGGAGCTGAAGAATGCGGGGGACAGGCTTGTTGTATTCGATCTGCCGAAGAATGAGTACGACCTCCCTGATTACGGGAAGGTCATGGAACTCTACAGCGGCATTGCGAGGCTGATCGCAGACAAGGTGATCGTAGCCGCGTATGCGCTGGACTCGAAAGGGATCGCGGCGTCTGCGGCGAAGATGGCATTTGGAAATAGGATGGGCGTCGCGTTTGAGAGTACACTTGCGGCAAACGAACTCTTTGAAAACAAGATGGGCAGTATTATCGCCGAGATTTCTGCTGACAGGTTTGATGCACTTGCTGGGAGCGGCGTGGCGTACAGAACAGTTGCCGTGGTGCTCGGTGAGAACGAAGGCTTTGTGTACAAAGATGTGGCCGTGACGATGGACGAGGCCCTGAAGGCGTGGACATCAAAGCTCGAAAAGGTATTTCCGACAAAGGCGTTGAAGGGGACTGACGCGGTCGGGACGAAGCTGTACGATACAAAAGACGTCTATGTATGTAAGAATAAAGTGGCAAAGCCGACTGTGTTTATACCGGTATTTCCAGGAACGAACTGTGAGTATGATTCGACGATCGCATTTGAGCGCGCAGGTGCCAATGTCGTGACGAAGGTATTCCGCAATCTGTCGGCGGGGGATATCAGGGATTCCGTGGACGTGTTTGAGCGGGCGATCGCACAGGCGCAGATCATCATGTTCCCGGGTGGGTTCTCAGCCGGCGACGAGCCTGACGGAAGTGCCAAGTTCTTTGCAACGGCGTTTCAGAACGCGAAGATCAGGGAGGCGGTGAACAGGCTTCTGAATGAGCGGGATGGACTCGCGCTTGGGATCTGCAACGGATTCCAGGCAATGATCAAGCTGGGGCTGGTGCCTTACGGTGAAGTTGCAGGGCAGAAGGAGGATTCACCGACTCTTACCTACAATACGATCAACCGCCATATCTCGAGGATGGTGTACACGAAAGTGGTCACAAACAAGTCACCGTGGCTTGCGTTCACAGAGCTTGGGCGGACGTATGTGACGCCGGCTTCCCACGGGGAAGGGCGTTTCGTGGCGCCGAAGGAGTGGATCGACAGGCTCTTTGCCAATGGACAGGTGGCGACGCAGTATGCGGACTTTGATGGAAACATCTCGATGGATGAGGAGTGGAATGTCAATGGCTCCTATGCGGCGATCGAGGGGATCACTTCTCCCGACGGAAGATGCCTTGGCAAGATGGCGCACGTGGAGAGACGCGGTGATGCTGTGGCGATGAACATCTATGGGGAACAGGATATGAAGATCTTTGAGGCTGGCGTACAGTATTTCAGATAGGGTAAAAACAAACGCCCCGCCTTTCGAAAAAGAAGGGCGGGGCGTTTTATATTCTTTTAAGCTTATTCTTTCAGGGAGAATTGTCCGATCAGTCCGTTCAGGATCGTTGCCTGTGCAGATAATTCCTGGCTTGTCGCGGACGCCTCCTGCGCGGTCGCAGCGTTGCTCTGCACGACCTCGGAAATCTGATTGATGCCCTTCTCAGCCTGGCGCATTGCCTCGGTCTGGTCATCGACCATCGTCTTGAGGTTCTTGGAGAAGTCGGCGATCTGTTTGATCCCGTCCACGACGGAGCCGATGGCAGCAGCGACGTTCTCAGCAGCGCGGTTTCCCTCGGAGACCTCACGGATGGATCCCTCGATCAATTCCCTGGTGTCGACAGCGGCCTTGGCGCTCTGGTTGGCCAGCACACGGATCTGGTCAGCCACGACAGCGAAGCCGCGCCCTGATTCGCCGGCACGCGCCGCCTCGATGGATGCGTTCAGCGACAGCAGGTTGGTCTGGGAAGCAATGGACTCGATCTCGGAGATGATGTCCCCGATCCTGTTGGAAGCCGCGTTGATGCGCTCCATCGCCGCCATCATGGAATTCATCTCCTCGCGGCTGTTGTCTGCCTTGTCAGCATAAAGCTGTGCTTTCGCGTAGGACTCGTCTGCACTCTGTGCGCTCTTTTCCATGGTATTTGTGATCTCGGAGATGGTAGCGTGCAGCTCCATAACCGCGTTCGTCTGTTCTGTCGCGCCCTCTGCCAGCACCTGGGATGCATCGGCGAGATCGCCGGAGCCGGAGGATACCTGGCTGGAGACTTCGCCGATGGATGTGAGCGTTTCTACCATCTGATCGCGCAGTCCGCGCATGGATTCATATAATTTCTGGAAATCTCCAGTATATTTTTCTGAATAGTTTGATTTTACAGCATAATTTCCGCCCGCCATCTCGCCCAGTACGACACTGATATCGTGGATGATGATGTTCAGGTTGTTTGCCATCTCTGTGGCGTCCTTCTCCATATGCTCCACTTCGTCGCCGGTCTCCACCATCGGGAACGGGGAAGTAAGATCACCGGTTGAGAAGGTCTTGAGACGCTGTCCGAGCTTTCCGAGCGGGGAAGCAATCCCCTTTGCGATATTCCTGCCGATCCTGGTCGACAGTATCAGCGAGATCACAATGACAGCGACAATGGCGATCGCCAGGATCAGTGCTGTCGCGGTGAGTGAACGGGAGATCCTGTTTCCTTCGGTTACTTTTACATTTAACAGAGATTCAAGCTTGGTGTAGATGCTGTTGTATGCGGGTGCCAGGTCAGCGAGTGCGATATCCTGTGCCTGCTTGCACAGCTCCCGGTCTGTCGTCGCTCCGAGATCCATGATCTGCTGGTCCAGCTTCCAGTATGTGTCCAGCTCGGAACTGATCTCGTCGTAGGTCTTTCGGCCGTCTTCCGATACGATGGTATTTTCGATTTCGGCAAAGTACTGCTCAAACAGCACTCTGTTCTGGCTGTGCTGCTCCACGACAGCGGTAATGGCATCGGGCTCGTCATAACCGATGGCTGCCCGGAGAGACGACCTGCTGTCTGCAAATTCAAACATCGCCTTTCCGATGTCGCCCTGCGCAAACCCAAAATTTTTCAAGGCATAAGAATACCTGTTTGATATGACGATCAGAGCGATGAGCCCCAATATAGCGACGGCCGCCATTATGGAAGCCACCTTAAAAAAAGATCCGGTCAGCTTTCTCTCGATGCTGTCATGTTCGTTCATTGTTAATCTTCCCCTTTCTTTGGTCATAGCTTTGTTCAATATGTTTTAAAACGGATGCATTTTCCCCTAATATGAAATGCATAAGCCATCAAACATTATTATAGCTCCTTTGGAAAAATATGCAAGATGAAAACGGTGCAAATTTCCTATAAAAACGTGACTTGTGTCTGCAGATCATACGTATGAGGTTCCTTTGTGACAGCTTTGTGTCCAAAAGCGATGGCGATCTCGTATTCGTACTGCTCCGGGAATCGCAGGGCCTTTGCGAAATAGTCCTTCTTCTCTCCGCGCAGGGCATCGTAGATGCAGCCGATGATCAGACTGCCAAGGCCGAGCTCCTCCGCAGCAAGAGCCATATTTTCTACGGCGATACCGGCGTCGAGCGGGCTCCATTTGTACGTACTGTCCGCACTCAGCACGATGACGGCGGGCGCCTCGTAGTAAAAATTGTGTGGCTGTGGTGTAAGACCGCGCAGACGGTTTTTTTCGCTCTCAAGTTCCTGCAGGACAGGATCGTCGCCTTTTACCACTGTGAAATGGATCTCCTGCCTGTTGGCCGCGGTGGGCGCCTGCAGTCCGGCGTGCAGCAGGGTGCCCAGCTCGGTATCTGTCAGGGGTTCTGGCGTATAACCCCTTGTGGAACTGCGCTTTTTGATCGCATCGATTACATTGCTCATGGTTGTCGTCCTCCTTTGGTTTTAGATGTTTCGTTTCACTGTTATTATTATAAGATATCACAAGTGCAACGGCAAGCTTGTATTTCGAATGAAATGATGATATGATATATAGAATGCGCTCCGGGTCTGATCGGGGCAGTGATAAAACGGAGGGGGAAGGTCATGAAGCTACGTACAAAATTGATCGGGAACAGGGATTTTTACAAGATGGTTCTGATGATCGCAGTGCCGATCATGATCCAGAACGGGATTACCAACTTTGTCAGTCTCCTTGACAATATTATGATCGGGCAGGTCGGCACGGAGCAGATGTCGGGAGTCGCGATTGTCAATCAGTTGATCTTTGTATACAATCTGTGCATTTTTGGCGGTGTGTCCGGTGCGGGGATCTTTACAGCGCAGTATTTCGGACAGGGAAATCACGAGGGTGTGCGCCAGACGATGCGGTTCAAACTGTGGATGGTCACGATCATCACGTCACTGACGGCTGTTCTTTTTTTGGGCTTTGGCACGACATTGATTGGGGCTTATCTGAAAGGAGAAGGCTCTGCGGAAAGTATCGCCGCGACCCTTTTATATGGAAAGAAGTATCTGAAGATCATGCTGATCGGTCTGCCGGCGTTTGCAGCGGTACAGATCTATTCGAGTACGCTGCGCGAGTGCGGCCAGACGATGCTGCCCATGAAAGCGGGAATAGCAGCTGTTATTGTAAATCTGGTGTTTAACTACATATTGATCTACGGAAAATTTGGCGCACCCGCACTCGGTGTGAGCGGTGCGGCGATCGCGACGGTTCTCTCGCGCTATGTGGAGATGCTGATCACAGTGATCGGTGTCCACAGAAAGAGCGTCGGGGAGCATGCGGTGTATTCTTTTGTCCAGGGCCTGTACCGGACACTGAAGGTGCCGCGGGAACTGACCTTTAAGATCATCAGGAAAGGAAGTCCGCTCCTGTTCAACGAGACATTGTGGGCAGCGGGCATGGCGATGCTGACGCAGTGCTATTCCATCCGCGGACTGAATGTCGTGGCTGGATTAAATGTCTCCAATACGATCAACAATGTGTTTAATATCGTGTTCATCGCGCTGGGGGATTCCGTCGCCATCATCGTGGGACAGCTGCTCGGGGCCGGAAAGATGAGAGAGGCGAGGGATACGGACAATAAGCTGATCGCTTTTTCCGTGATGTGCTGTACAGGCGTGGCGTTTGTCATGTTTCTCATGGCGCCGCTGTTTCCGGGATTATACAAGATCAATGACGAGGCGCGCCTGCTCGCGCGGTATTTCATCATGGTCACGGCACTGTTTATGCCGCAGAATGCGTTCCTGCACGCGACATACTTCACGCTGCGCTCCGGCGGCAAGACGATCATCACCTTCCTGTTTGACAGCGTCTTTATCTGGTGCGTGAGCGTTGTGATCGCCTTCACGCTCAGCCGCTACACAGAGCTTCCGGTCATCGCAGTGTACGCGGTGGTGCAGCTCGGGGATATCATCAAGTGCATCATCGGATTCATACTCGTCAAAAAGGGGATATGGCTGCAGAATATCGTGGCGTAATGTATTTGGCGCAGGCTCCAGAGCCTGCGCCAAATACATTGAATGGCAAGATTTATTTATCTGCAAGAAAATCATACTGTGACATGAAGAGCTTATAATACTCACCCTTCTGTGCGAGCAGTTCGTCGTGTGTGCCGGCCTCGAGGATATTTCCCTTGTCGACATACATGATACAGCTTGCATTCTTGATGGTCGAGAGCCTGTGGGCGATGATGAAGGAGGTGCGTCCCTCCAGCAGCCTGTTCAGACCTTTCTGCAGCAGGATCTCCGTCTCGGTGTCGATGCTCGAGGTCGCCTCGTCCAGGATCAGGATCGCCGGGTTTTCCAGAAGCGCCCGCGCGAAGCTGATGAGCTGCCGCTGGCCTGCCGAGAGGCGGCTTCCGCGCTCGTTGACCTGTGTCTGGTAACCATTCTCCATCTCCATGATAAAGTCGTGCGCGCAGACGGTTTTGGCAGCGTTGATGACGTCCTCGTCCGTTGCGGTCAGATTTCCATAACGGATGTTGTCCATAATGGTGCCGGAGAAGATAAAGCTGTCCTGCATCATGATGCCCATCTGCTTCCGCAGGGATTTCAGGGTCACGCCGGAGATGTCCGTGCCGTCGATCAGGATCCTGCCGGAGTCCACATTGTAGAAGCGGCTGATGAGATTGACGATGGTCGATTTGCCGGCGCCTGTGGGACCGACGATCGCGTAGGTGTCACCGGGGTTCGCGGCAAAGTTTACCTTATTTAATATCCGGACGCCGTCCTCATAGCTGAAGCATACGTCCTGAAATTCTACCTTTCCGTCGATGGGAGGCATCGGTGCGGCATTCTCGGCGTCCTTTACATTGACAGGCTCGTCGATCGTCTCAAAGATGCGCTCCAGGTAGGCGATCGCGGTGAGCAGCGAGTTGTAGAACGAGGCGAGCGTGTTGATCGGCTCCCAGAATCTCGAGATGTAGGAGGTGAACGCGATCAGGATACCGACTGTCACACCGTAGATCTCCCCTGAGATCCAGCCGATGCCGACCACGTAGATGAACGCTGTCGTGACAGTCGAGATCGAGTCGATGCAGGGCCACATGATAAAGTTGTATTTGACGGCACGCATCCACGCACTCCGGTAGCTGTCACTTAAGTGATTGAAGATCGAAGTGTTCTCGCGCTCGCGCACGAAGGACTGGGTGACGCGTATACCGTTGATGCTCTCCGCGATGTAGGCGGTGAGATTGGACTGCTTGTTGCTCTGGATCTGCCACGCGCGCCGCTGGCGCCTCTTCACGAACACGATGACGGCAAAGAGCACGGGCAGGCCGCACAGGCAGATCAACGTGAGCCGGACATGCAGCAGGAGCATGAAGATCAGGATAAAGATCAGATTGCACATGTCCGTGATCGTGTTGATGATACCGTTTGAGAGCAGATCGCTTAAGCTGTTCACATAGTTGACCACGCGCACCTGGATCTTCCCATGGGGGCGGTCGTCATAGTAGGAGAACGGCAGCTCCTGCAGATGACAGAAGATATCGGAGCGCAGCTGGTGCACGATCGCCTGTCCGATACGGCTGGTGATGCGGATCTTGAGGCGGATGCACACGCAGGTATACAGTACGATAACAAGTGATATTAGTGTGATGGCCACGATCGACCGGACATCTTTTGCGGGTATATAGGTATCCATGATCTCGCTGATGAACATGGGGAAGAGCATGGTCAGCGCAGACGCGGACAGCATCAGGAAAAGCGCGAAGGCGAGCTGTCCCCGGTACGGCTTTACATACTGAAAAACGCGTTTCAACTGGTTGAAGTCAAATTTGTCCTCCATCACTTCGTCGATATCGTATTTATTTCGTGCCATACTTTCCACCTCCTTTGTTGTTCTGGTTGATCTCATCAACGTATTTTTCAAACTCGCCGTATTGATGGCGGAACACAGTAGCATAATAACCGTTATTTTTGAGCAGTTCATCGTGTGTTCCCTGTTCCACGATCTTTCCGTCATTCAGGACCAGGATCAGGTCAGAGTCCTTGATGGAGGAGATGCGGTATGCGACGACGAAGATCGTACAGGCGTGGTCGATGTTGTTCAGCTGCTGCTGGATATAGCTCTCAGTCTCCATGTCGACGGCGGATGTCGTGTCGTCGAGTATTAATATAGAAGGTTCTTTTAAGAGCGCCCTCGCCAGCGAGATGCGCTGCTTCTGACCGCCGGAGAGTCCGACGCCGCGCTCGCCGACGATCGTGTCGTAGCCGTCAGGCATCTCGCGGATGAATCCGTCGGCATCCGCCATGACAGCGGCCTTCTGGACAGCCTCGAAGGGACAGTCTGGTCTGCTGTAGGCGATGTTGCCCTCGACCGTGTCGGAGAAGAGAAAGACATCCTGCATCGCCATGCCGATATTCTGGCGCAGGTTGTAGAGGTCTAAGTCCTTCACATTCCTGCCGTCCACCAACACTTCCCCGTCGGTGACATCGTAGAACCGGCAGAGCAGGTTCATGATGGTGGATTTGCCGGATCCGGTCGAGCCGAGGATACCGACCGTCTGACCGCTCTTTACCCTGAAGCTGACATTGTGGATGATATCCTCGTCGTCAGCGCTGTAGGAGACATTTCTGAACTCGATATCCCCGCGGAGCTTTTTGCACGGGATCGGTTTTGCTGGATGCTTTACCTTGGGCTCCTCACTGTAGGTGGCATAGATCTTTTCCACGGAGGTCGTGAAGCGCTGGATATCATTGATACGCCAGCCGATCTGGCGCAGCGGGTTCATGAGCATCCACAGGTAGCCGTTGATCGTGACGTAGTTTCCGAGTGTCATACTGCCATGGATCACCATGATACTGCCAACGAGCATCAGGATCACCGTGAGCATGTTTGAGAGGAATTCAAAAAGCGGTACGTACTTTGTCCAGATCTCCGCGGCGGCAAGCTCCGCATCGCGGTAGCCGTCATTTTCCTTATTAAATTTTCCAATCTCGTAGTCTTCCTTGGAGAACGCCTTGACCACGCGGTTTCCGCTGACATTCTCCTGGACGAAGGTGTTGAGGGAGGAGAACTGCTCCCGGATCCGCTGGAAGCGCGGGCGCCCCTCCTTTGTCTGGCTCAGTGTCACGAGCAGGGCAAAGGGCAGTACCGCGCACATGCAGAGCGCGAGCTTCCAGCTGACTGTGAAGATCATGATCAGCGCGAAGAAGAACAGGAAGACATTTTCATACACCTGATAAATAACGAATGCTATGAAATGCCGGATGGCATCCATATCGCCAGTCTGCCGGCTCAACAGGTCGCCGGTACGCTTCTTATTATAGAAGTTGAAGTCCTCCTGCAGCAGCTTGCGGTAGACGGTGTCGCGCATGGAGTACAGCACGTCCTGCGAGCAGGTCTCGAAGATGACCTGGGACCAGTAGCGCATCACTCCGCGCAGGACCGTGATGAGCACGAGCAGCGCGATCAGTCCCGGGAGCAGGTCAAAATTGCCGCCTGTGATGACGTCATCGACGATCGATCCGGAGACGATCGGCTTCACGATGGCAAGGATGGATATCACAGTCACCAGCACAAGTCCCAGCGCCATACTTCGATTGTGTTTTCTGAGAAAAGAGTAGAACCATTTCATGGCAGTCATAGTTGTGCACCTCACTTTTCTTTTGTTTTGGCTGAGTGTGTCCTTATACAAACTCGAACATACACTCGATATTGGAGCCGTATGTTCGAGCGGTTACGTTTTAGTATAGCCGAAATAATTTAAAATGCAAGCTTAAAAGTGTTACGTTTTAATGCATTAATTGTCGTTTTCTCTTCACAGAAAACAGGCTCTCTGAAATGAACGGAATATCTGCATAATCCGAATAGCGCCGGTCAAAAAACTTTAGATAAAAGGTGTATAAAGACAAAAAATCTGGTGACAATAAACTATAGAAATACCACAAAGAAATCAGGGATTGTATACAATAACAAGAGTTCGGATTTCGAAAACGACGAAATGTGTCAGGAACTGACAAATAATCTTTACTTGAGGCATATTGTATACTATAATACGTGAAACAGGAAATGTGAGGAACTGACTGAGAGAACGGGCGCTTTTTGACCGGTATCGCGGAGGGAAGTTCCGCATTGGGGACACGGCGGACTGTGTGCTTGTGTGTAGAAAGGAAGTAGTTATTATGAGAGAACGTAAGATTAAGATGACACCTGCAGATGTTCAGAATTTTGTGAACGAGGCATCGAAATGTGATTTTGATATCGACATTTCCTACAATCATTACACAGTGGATGCCAAGTCGATCATCGGTGTGATGGGGCTGGATTTCCGGTCGATCCTCACGCTGCAGTATGCGGGATATAACGATGAGTTTGAGAGATACGTGAGCGGGCTTGCGATCGCATAAGATAAATATGTAAATAGTGAATATACAGATAAGAACAATGTAATTGACTCTCTCCGAATGATGGCGTAAACTGTCATTTGGAGGGAGTTTTTTGCAGTTTATAAAAGGATCAGAAGGGGACAGACATGGAGATACGCGTATCAGTCCGGCAGCTGGTGGAATTCATCCTGCGTGAGGGCAGCATCGACAACCGGAAAGCGGGCGGGGCGGACACTGCGATGCAGGAGGGCAGCCGCATACACAGGATGCTGCAGCGGCGCATGGGCAGCGAGTATCATGCGGAGATCGGTCTGCAGTGTACATGGAGCACGCCGGAGTATGACATTATAATAGAAGGAAGAGCAGACGGGATCATCGACCGGAGCTGGGGAGAGCATGACGCGGCGGATCTAGACCCTTCTGACAGGATGCAGAATAAAAAAACATATGTTGTTGATAACGGGATCGAACGGGACAGGAGCCTGCCGGCACTATTGAAGGAAGAAGAGGTGGTCATCGATGAGATCAAGGGTACCTACAGGGATCTGAAACGGATCACGCGGCCAGTGGGTGTCCATCTTGCGCAGGCAAAATGTTACGCGTATATGTATGCCAGGGAAAATCACATAGAACATATCGGCGTGCGTATGACATACTGCCATATTGAGACGGAGGAGCTCAAATATTTTCATGAGGACTACACCTTTGCGGAGCTGGAGCAGTGGTTTGACGAACTGATGCAGGAGTACAGGAAATGGGCGGACTTTCAATTTGGGTGGAACGGGATCCGCACGGATTCGATCAAACAGCTGCAGTTTCCATTTCCGTACCGCGAGGGGCAGAAGGAGCTTGTCACATATGTCTATCAGACTATCTACCACAAGAGAAAACTCTTTCTCGAGGCGCCGACAGGTGTCGGCAAGACGATATCGACAGTTTTTCCGGCAGTGAAGTCCATGGGGGAGGGGCTGGCAGAGAAGATATTTTACCTCACCGCCAAGACCATCACGCGCACTGTGGCGCAGGAGTGCTTCGGCCTTCTGCAGGAAAAAGGGCTTCGGATGAAGACGATCGCGCTGACGGCGAAGGACAAGATCTGTTTTCTGAGGCAGGAGGGACTTCAGCCGGAAAATGCGCTGAATGACAGGGTGGCCGAAGCGGAGTGCAATCCGGACGCATGTCCCTATGCGGACGGTCATTTTGACCGGATCAATGACGCCCTGTATGACCTGCTGACGCACGAGGATCATTTTACGAGGGAAAAAGTACAGGAGTACGCGGCGCGCTATCAGGTCTGCCCGTTCGAGTTCAGCCTGGACATGAGTCTGTTCTGTGATGCCGTGATCTGCGACTATAATTATGTGTTCGATCCGAGGGTATATCTCAAGCGTTTTTTTGCGGACGGTATCGGAAAGCAGGACTATGTATTCCTGATCGACGAGACGCACAATCTGCTCGACCGCGGCAGGGATATGTACAGCGCCGCGCTGCTCAAGGACGATTTCCTGCGCACAAAGCGGCTGATGAAGGAGGCGGACCCGAAGATCGCAGGGTATCTTGACAGGTGCAACAGGGATCTGCTCGCCATGAAACGGCAGTGTGAGAGTTATCGCAGGGAGGAGCGGATCGATGGATTTGTGGCGTCGCTGAACCGTCTCTATGGAGCGATCGACGATTTCCTGGATGAGCATGATACCTTTTCGGACAAAAAAGAACTGCTGGAATTTTATTTCGAGGTGGCGCATTTCCTCAATATGTACGAGATCATGGACGACCATTATGTGGTGTACAGCCAGCTGATGGACGACGGGGATTTTATGCTGAAGCTCTTCTGCGTCGACCCGTCGCGCAACCTGCGCCAGTGCATGCAGAAGGGAAGGAGTACGATCCTGTTCTCGGCGACGCTGCTGCCGATCCAGTACTATAAGCGGCTTCTGGGCGGCGAGCCGGCGGATTATGAGGTCTATGCCAGATCCGCGTTTGACGAGAAGAGGAAAGCGCTGCTGATCGCAAACGATGTCACGAGCAGATACGCGAGGCGGGGGGAGGAGGAGTTTCGGCGCATCGCGCATTATATATATGAAGTGGTGACGCAGCGCCATGGCAACTACATGGTCTTTCTGCCGTCGCACCTTTTCCTGGAACAGGTTTACAACAGCTTTATGGAAGCGTACTACGACGCGGACACGATGGAATGCATCGTGCAGGAGGACTATATGAGCGAGGCGCAGCGGGAGGAGTTTCTGCAGCGGTTTCGGGGAAATGAAAACAGCGGTCTCTCCGGGGACGCTGCCGATTCGATACTGATCGGTTTCTGCGTGATGGGCGGTATCTTCTCGGAGGGGATCGACTTAAAACGCGACAGCCTGATCGGGGCGCTCATCGTCGGGACAGGCATCCCGCAGGTGGGCTGCGAGCGGGAGTTCTTAAAAGAATATTTTGATGCGCAGGGGGAGAATGGCTTTGATTACGCCTACCGGTATCCCGGCATGAACAAGGTGCTGCAGTCGGCGGGGCGCGTGATCCGCACGGCGGAGGATATCGGCGTGGTGGCGCTGCTCGACGAGCGCTTTTTAGAGCCGCAGTACAGGCGCCTGTTCCCGCGGGAGTGGAATCAGTATGATGTCGTCAGCGTATCGCAGATCTCAGGGAAGGTCGAGCGCTTCTGGAATGAGTGGCTGTAGGGGATAAAGTTTTAGTGGCTTTCAGGTGTATAAAGTGATATAATAAATATATTATATTGTTCGTTCAAAATAGATAGTATTGTATGAAAATTTGAGGAGGTTCTCTTATGGTATATCCTTATGCAACATTGAGTGACACAACAGAAGTTGTTCATTCAGAACTGGGACAGGATGGAAGGGTTAAGGTATACATTGAAAAAGCGGTTTATGATGGGTTTCACAGTGCCACATGCTATTTGCCGGATTATACATGGGAAAATATAGATGGGTTTTCTGATGATGAAATGAATTTGGTGGTTATATCATTTTCTTTTGGTCAAATGAAAATAAGCCGACTGAACCCGTTCATATTGGAGAGATCAGATATTACTGTTAAAAAATGATCTTGGAAAGAGGAGACGGAAAGAACGATGGGCTATTACGAATCGCGCAGCGAGTTTGACGGTTTTGACAATACAGATCCCGTACAGGCGTATGACGACAGGAAAGAGAAGCGGTTTCAGGCGGACATCTGGATCCTGTTAAGCATTTTTTTCGTGGGCATCTTTCTGATAAATGGTTATAAGCATATCCGCGAGCTGCTGCTGGTGAAAAACGGTACCTGCATAGAGGCGGAATATTTTGAAAAGCAGCGACGTGCGTCCTATTCTGACGGAAACGGGACATACTATAACTTTGACGTCAGCGGGTTCTATCAGGTGAAGGACGACGACGGGATCGATCTGTATTATACAGATGAAGTTATGGAGGCGCGGCCGCAGACGGCGCCGGCTTTCTGGATCGCATGTTATGTTCTCTTCGGTGCATTGTCAGTATTCTGTATTGGACGGGTGGTCTCGGTGTATCGGAAGAGATAAGGAAAAATAAGAAAAATAAGGAAAAATAAAGATAAAACGGAGGAATTGATAGTATGAAGATAGCAGTGGCAGGCATCGGTTATGTAGGACTCTCAAATGCGATACTCCTGGCGCAGCACAATGAGGTGACGGCGGTGGACGTCTTCCAGGAGAAGGTGGATCTGATCAACAACAGGAGATCGCCGATCATCGACAGGGAGATCGAGGAGTATCTGGCGACAAAGGATCTGAACCTGAAGGCGACGACGGACGGTGCCGCTGCTTATAAGGACGCGGAGTATATCATCATCGCGACGCCGACCAACTATGACCCGGACAAGAACTATTTTGACACCAGCTCGATTGAGGCGGTGATCGGGCTGGTCCTGAAAGTGAACAGGGATGCCGTCATGATCATCAAGTCGACGGTGCCGGTAGGGTACACAAAGTCTGTCAGGGAGAGATTCGGCACCGACCGCATTATCTTCTCGCCGGAGTTTCTGCGCGAGGGCAGGGCGCTGTACGACAATCTCTATCCGTCGCGCATCATCGTGGGAGAGCAGTCGGAGCGGGCGGAGGTGTTTGCCAGCCTGCTCAAACAGGGCGCGATCAGGCAGGATATCCCGACACTGTTCACGGACACGACGGAGGCGGAGGCGGTCAAGCTCTTTGCCAACACCTATCTGGCGCTCAGGGTTGCGTATTTTAACGAGCTGGACACGTATGCGGAGATGCGCGGTCTGAACACAAAACAGATCATAGAGGGTGTCGGCCTTGATCCCAGGATCGGGAGCCATTACAATAACCCGTCCTTTGGCTACGGCGGATACTGTCTGCCCAAGGACACCAAGCAGCTTCGGGCAAATTATGAGAATGTGCCAAACAATATCATCTCGGCGATCGTGGATGCCAACAGGACGAGAAAGGATCATATCGCCGACATGATCCTGGCAAAAAAACCGCAGGTCGTGGGTGTGTACAGGCTGACGATGAAGACGGATTCTGACAACTTCCGCCAGTCCTCCATACAGGGCATCATGAAGCGGATCAAGGCAAAGGGGATCGAGGTTGTCGTGTACGAACCGACACTCAAAGAGGACAGATTCTTCCGGTCAAGGGTCATCCGCGATCTGGACGAATTCAAAAAAATATCGGATGTTATTATCGCGAACCGCCTGACAGACGAGCTTGCGGATGTGAGAGAAAAGATCTATACAAGAGATATCTACGGCAGGGATTAGAGCGTGTTTGAAAATCATTCCCGCTCTAGACAGGAATGGCAGGAAAGAGAAAACTTTCCTGCCAGGGCAATTATGCTTAAAAAAAGACGGATCATTTCGGATAAATTTCCTAAAGTTTCATAAGCAGCCGAATTAAATCTTGCCATTTATTGTGCAAAGTGATATGATTAGGTTGTCTGTTGGAAACGTTACCGATATTGATATTGCGTAACATTGAGAGAGAAAGGGAGATGTGTATGAGAAGATGTGGTGTGCTTATGCCGGTATCCAGTCTGCCGTCGAGATTTGGAATAGGCGGATTCTCAAAGGAAGCCTATGATTTTGTGGATTTTCTGGCGGCATCGGGACAGTCGCTGTGGCAGATCCTGCCTCTGGGACCTACTGGGTATGGAGACTCACCGTACCAGTCCTTTTCGACTTTTGCGGGCAGTCCGTACTATATCAGTCTGGATGCGTTGATCGAGGAGGGCCTGCTCACGGAGGAGGAGTGCTCGTCTGTCGATTGCGGAAACGATACCGGAAAGGTGGATTACGAGAAAATATATCATACAAGATTTCAGCTTCTGCGCAGGGCGTTTGAGAGGGCGGAGCCGGAAAAGGATCCGGAATACAGGACATTTGTCAGCGAAAATGAACAGTGGTTGAAAGACTATGCGCTGTATATGGCAGTCAAGGATTCTCTGGGGGGCGTGTCGTGGATCGGATGGGATGAGGATATCCGACTCAGGAAGCCGGAGGCCATGGCCAGGTACGAGAGGGAGCTTGCTGACGACATCATGTTTTACAGCTATCAGCAGTATCTGTTCTCCAAACAGTGGACGGCGCTAAAGCGGTATGCCAATGACAGGGGAATCTGTATTGTGGGGGACATTCCGATCTATGTGGCGTTTGACAGCGCGGACACATGGGCAGATCCTGAGCTTTTCCAGCTCGACAGGGAGAATGTGCCCACCGCGGTCGCGGGCTGTCCCCCCGATGCATTTTCTGCGACAGGACAGCTCTGGGGCAATCCGCTGTACAGGTGGGAGTATCATGAGGAGACGCAGTTTGCGTGGTGGATGAGGAGGCTGGCGCATTGCTTTGATATCTATGACATCGTGCGCATCGACCATTTCAGGGGTTTTGACGAGTACTGGGCGGTTCCGTATGGAGATGAGACGGCAGAGAACGGCGAGTGGAAGAAAGGACCGGGGTACAGGCTGTTTGAGGTCATGAAGAGGACGCTCGGAAACCGCCCGGTGATCGCGGAGGATCTCGGTTTTCTGACGCCGGGTGTGCTGAAGCTCGTGAAGAGGACAGGGTATCCCGGAATGAAAGTGCTGCAGTTTGCGTTTGATGCAGGCGGGGAGAGCGATTACCTTCCTCACAATTATAATAACAACTGTGTTGTATACACAGGGACGCACGACAACGATACGGTGAATGGGTGGATCGCCTCGATGGGCAGGAAGGATCTGGCATTTGCCAGAAAATATCTGAACGTCAGGAGAAACGCGGATATCCGTGAGAGCCTGATCCGGACTGCGCTCGCAAGTGTGGCGGACACGGCGGTCATCCCCATGCAGGACTATCTGGGACTTGGCGGCGAGGCGCGGATCAACCTGCCGTCGACGCTGGGCGGAAACTGGGAGTGGCGCATGGAACGCGGCGCGTGCAGTGAAGCGCTCTCGTCACATATGCTGGAGCTGGCGCAGGTATACGGGAGGACAGTCCGCGCCGGAAAGAAGAAAAGATAGATTGAGGTGGTAGGGTGTTTGAACCGACGATCAAGGATGTAGCAAAAATGTGCGGGGTGGGCGTCAGTACTGTTTCAAGGGCGATCAACGATCACCCGGATATCAATCCGGAGACAAAAGAGCGGATCATGGATGCGATCCGGGAAAGCGGCTATGTTCCCAACGACAGCGCGAGGAATCTCAAGAGGGTGGATGCAAAGGCGATCGCAGTGCTCGTAAAAGGCATCGCGAACCCGTTTTTTACCAGCATGATCACCGTGATCGAGCAGGAGTGCAAGAAAAGACACTACTCGATGGAATTGTCCCACATCGAGGCGGACGAGGATGAGGTGGATGTGGCGCAGAAGGTGGTCAAGGAAAAGCGTCTGCGGGGGATCATATTTCTGGGAGGCCTGTTCTCCCACTCGGAGGAAAAACTGAAAAAACTCACAGTGCCATTTGTGTTCAGCACAGCGGGATCGGTCCCGGAGCATATCAGCAGGAAACAGTATTCCAGCATCAGTGTGGACGACCGGAGGGAAAGCCTGAAAATGGTGGATTATCTGATACGGTCAGGACATACGAGGATAGCGATCCTTGTGGCGGAAGCGATGGAGGAGAGTGTCGGAAGGCTGCGCCTGGACGGATACTGTGATGCGCTGAGGGCACATGGCATCGAGGTGGATCCGGGACTGATCTGCCAGACCGAAGACGGGTTGAGCCATTTCTCCATGGAGAACGGATACCGCTCAACGAAAAGACTGCTGCAGTGCGGCGGGCAGTTCACGGCGCTGTATGCAGTGTCGGATGCGCTTGCCATAGGGGCTCTGAGGGCGCTGTATGAGGCGGGACTGCGCGTGCCTCAGGATATCTCCCTGGCGGGGTATGACGGGATCGATATGACAGATTACACGGTTCCGAGCCTGACAACGATCCGCCAGCCCGTGGAGGAGATGGCAAAGGACACGACGAGACTGCTCTTTGACATCATTGCGAAGAAGACAAAACATCAGCACATAACATACGAGGCAGAACTCCTGGTCAGGGAGTCCACTGCAAAGATCCCTGAATAAAATGTCAGGGATTTTTGTATTTTTACCGTTTTTCCATTTTTATAGTTTTTTTGTGGTGGAAAATGGTATATAATGAAAGGACAAAAGAGGACAGGACAGGAGTGTGGGATTCATATGGATCATGAAGTGTATCACAAAAGAACGACGCCGGTTTTTGATGCGCGGACACTATCCAGTATTGGACCGATATTGGAGGGAATGCCGGGTGGGCTGTTCATCTACCGCGCGGGTGGCGACGAGGAGCTGCTGTACATCAACAGCGCCGTACTGCGGATATTTGGATGCGATACGGAGGAGGAGTTTCGTATGCTCACGGGATATACATTCAGGGGAATGGTGCACCCGGATGATATCGATGAGGTCGAGAAGAGTATCGAAAGCCAGATCGCAAACAGCATCTATGATTTTGACTATGTGGAGTACCGCATTATCCAGAAGGACGGTACGATACGCTGGATCGAGGATTACGGACACTTTATGCGGACGGAGGATTACGGGGACATTTTTTATGTTTTCATAGACGACAGCACAGAGCGGATGAAAAACCGTATGAGCGAGCTGGAAAAGGTGAATGAGGAGCTGCACGCGGTCTATGTGAGGGAGAGCCAGTACCGCAAGGCGATCCTGTACGATGCGATCTCCTTTTTTGAGGTCAATCTGACAAAGGACAAGTTCCTGTCCGCATACATCCAGATGCCGGACGGACAGCTGCGGGATTTCTTTGAACATTCCGGAATCCCGGCGTTTGAGAAGTACTCGGATTATGTAAAGTACTGGATGCGGGACATGGATTCCGGGGAATCCGAGGAGTATGCGCGGTTTATCGATGCAGAACGCCTGATCCGGTGTTATGGCAAGGGCGAGCTGGAGCAGACCTATAATGGCTGGATGACGGATGCGGAGGGCAGGAGGCATCTGTACCACTATGCTTTTCTGCTCGGCAAAAACGAGTATACAGGCGATGTGATCACGATGGCGATCACAAAGGACATGACGGAGCAGGTGCAGAGGCAGAACCTGTTAAAATCTGCGCTGAACCAGGCACAGACTGCCAGCATAGCGCGCAATACCTTTCTGCAGAACATATCGCACGATATACGGACACCGCTCAACGCCATCATCGGCTATACGGATCTGGCACGGAAACACATGGCGGATGAGGCCAGGCTTGACAGCTATCTGGATCAGATCCGTGCGGCGAGCGAACAGCTGCTTGCGATCGTCAACGAATCACTTGAGATCACGCGCATGGAGTCAGGGAAAGTGTATCTGGTGGAAAATATTGTCGTGCTTGACGACCTGCTGGCAGATCTGGAGCGGACGATCCATCCGCTGGCGGAGGGCAGGAGGCTGCAGTTTGTGATTGACAGATCCGGGGTACATACCGATGTGATGTATATGGATTTTCTCAGGATGAAAGAGATCCTGTTCCAGCTGCTGGACAATGCCGTGAAGTATACAGAACCGGACGGCAGGGTGGCGCTGACGGTGGTCGAGGAGGATCTGAAGCTCAATCACTATGGGAGATTTCGGTTTGTTGTGGAGGACAGTGGGAAGGGCATCTCGCCGGAGTTTGAGAAGGATCTGTTCCAGCCGTTCAGGCGGGAGAAGAATACCACGGAGAGCGGCGTGCTGGGAACCGGTCTGGGGCTTAGCGTCGTCAAGAACCTTGTAGATCTTATGGAGGGCAGTATCACAGTCGAGAGTGAGGAAGGAAAGGGCAGCAAGTTTACGGTGAGCCTCCTTCTGAAGCTGTCGGAGGAGACGGCGGGCGGGAACCGGGCGCGTTGCCTGCCGGACAGGGAGGAGCTGAAGGGCAAACGGATCCTGCTCGTGGAGGACAATGAGATCAACCGGGAGATCGCACAGGAGCTGCTCACGGACGAAGGGTACATCGTCGAGACGGCAAATGACGGCAGCATCGCACTGGAGATGGTCAGAAAAGCAGAGCCGTATTATTATGCCCTGATCTTAATGGATATCCAGATGCCGGTCATGGATGGACATAAGGCGACAAAAGCGATCCGGGAGCTGGAGGATCGGGAACTGGCCGGTATCCCGATCATTGCACTGTCCGCGAACGCTTTTGCGGAGGATTATAAGCGGTCGATCGAAGCTGGTATGGATGCGCATATCCCGAAACCGATCCGGATCGAGGAGCTGCAGGAAGCGATCCGGGAGGTGCTGGGGCGTTTTCACCGGGGATAGGAGCGGATTTATGGATTTGAGTGTGATCATACGGGCGTGTGGCGCGCAGCGCCACATCGCGGCGTGTCTCAGGAGTGTCACCAGATGCCCGAGAGAGACGATCGACATGGAGTGCATCGTGGTGAGCAGCAGTGCGGGCGAGACCGCGGCCGTTGTAGGCCGGTACGGCGAGAGGGATAACCGCATAAAGCTGTTTGTCATGGACAACGGGGATACATCTGATGCGTGCAATACAGGGATCGAGAAGGCATCGGGAAGATACATCCTGTTTCTGGATGCGGCTGACAGGCTGTGCGAGGATGCGTGGGAGCAGATCGAGGCTGCAGTCGAGGAAGAGTATGCGGACCTTGTGGCGTTCAGCTGGATCACATCGCGCAGGAACGGAAGGCTGAAGGCGCGGATGCTTCCGATATCGGATGTGATATCGACGGATGAGAGCGAGGCGCGAAGGCTCATGTATGCGGACTCTGCGCTCAGTACCTGCGGTGCAAAGCTGTTCAAGAGCCGGATCATCAGGGACAACAATCTGTTTTTCATGCCGGCTGGCGCGGATCTGGATGAATTTGATGATCTATATTTCGTGACAGAGTATTTTGAGCACTGTGAGAGTTATCTGATGACAAAAGCGATGATCCTGTACTGTCCGCAGAAGGACAGGGGCGTCATGAAAAACTGTGGTATGGAGGAGCGGCTTGAGATGCTTGGGAAGCTGTATGACCTTCAGGCGGGGGCGGCGGGACGCTGTCAGGATGATGCGCTGATGCGCTCTGTGCAGGTGCATTATCTAAGGGTTCTGACAGAGCTGTTCTGCAGATCCGCGAGGGAGAACCATTATGGCAGGAGCGCCCTGGAGACGATCTATGCGAAAGCCCTGGAGAACAGGTTCCTGAGAGACCTGATCGACGGATTGGACGAGCGCTGGATCAGCCCTGGGATCAGAAGGTACGAATACCGCCTGTTCAGGACAGGCAGCGCGGCAAAGATAAGAAGATATTTCTGCATAAAGGCAAGGCTGCAAGACTGACCGCCCAGTATAAAGTTATGCACACAGCCGCATAAGGAAAACAGGAAGGGAGAGCAGGGAAAGAATAGCATGGTTGTAAGACGAAATATAAAACGGACAGTGCGGATGGGAATTGCCGTACTCGGCGTGATCCTGATGATGTGCAGCTGCGGGAAGGACAAGGACAACGCAAAAAAAACAGAGAGCACAGAAAGTACAGAGAGTACAGAAAGCACAGAGAGCACAGAAAATACGGACAGCACGGAGGCCGAAAAGGACACAGAGAGCGAAAAGGGCACAGAGAACGCAAAAGACACGAAGGATACAGACGCAGAGACCACGAAGAAAACAGGAAGATCGAAGGATTCAAAAAATAAAAACCTCCTTGCGGGGATGGAGCGGGTGGAGCAGTATGATTTTCAGGGCGCGCTCGAGAGCTTTGAATCCGCGCTTCTGAACAATGAGGATGCAGAGCTCACATACAGAGGGCAGGGCATCGCCTACATGGGGCTTGGAAATTATGCGGAGGCGGAGAAAGCGTTTTTGAGATCGATCGCAAATGCGCAGGGCACGCCCACCGCATTGATATATGATACCAATTATTATCTGGCATCCGCCTATATGAAGCAGGGAAAGTACGCCGATGCGGAGCAGATCTACTCGGCGGTCATCGGGCTGAAGAAAAAGGAGAAGGACGCCTATTATCTGCGGGCATGTGCGGTTCTCCTGCAGGGGCGCTATGAGGATGCGGTAGCGGATTTTGAGAAGGCGTTTTCCCTCGATCCGGGTGACCTTGAGCTCGTGACGGACGCCTATGTGGAAATGCAGGCTGCAGGGTACGCAGAACAGGGAAAGTCTTATCTGCAGAAATTTATGACCCAGAAAGAGAAGAATCTCAAGGACGGCGAGAAGGGGATCATCTATTTCTATCTGGAGGACTATGAGAATGCGCGCAAGTATCTGGACCCTTTTGTGAATGGAACGGACGCGAAGCTCTCACTGATCCTGGGGCAGACATACGAGAAGCTTGGCGATATGAATTATGCGTCAGTGGTATATCAGACATATCTGGGCTCGAATGAACCGGATGCGGCGATCTATAACAGCCTCGGGATCTGCCTGATGAACCAGGGGAAATACGCCGAGGCGGTGGCGGCGTTTGAGAGCGGGATCGCGATGGGCGCCTCGGATTATCTGCAGGAGTTAAAGTTCAATATGATCGTGGCAAACGAGTACACCGGAAATTTCAGCCAGGCAAAGACGATGATGCAGGAGTATCTCCAGACCTATCCGGATGACGCCCGGGCAAAGAAGGAAAATGAATTTCTGAAAACGCGCTGAGAAACACGACACAGATGTCATAAAAACACTAGATATTGTATTTGCCAGCGCGCGAACACATGATATTTAGTAGTGTTCGATTGACTTCGATTTTGCTATCTGTTAAGATGGATAAAAATGAATCAAGTGAAGGAGTATGTGAAATGTTTTCAGTTATTAAGAGGGATGGCATTGAGACGGAGTTTTGTCTGGACAAGATCGGCGGCGCGGTCGTCAAGGCATTTAACGCGACGCAGATACAGTTTAACCAGGATATGATCGATCTGCTCGCGCTGCGGGTGACGGCAGACATCCAGGGGAAGATAAAGGATGGAAAAGTCCATGTGGAGGATATTCAGGACAGCGTGGAGAAGGTTCTGGAGCAGGCGGGGTATACAGAAACTGCCAAAGCGTTCATCCTCTACAGAAAACAGCGGGAGAAGATGCGCAATATGACCTCCACGATCCTGGACTACAAGGAGGTCGTTGACAGTTATGTGAAGGTGGAGGACTGGCGCGTGAAGGAGAACTCGACAGTCACATATTCCGTCGGCGGGCTGATCCTGTCAAACTCCGGGGCGGTCACGGCCAATTACTGGCTCTCCGAGATCTATGACGAGGAGATCTCGCGTGCACACAGGAACGCGGACATTCATATCCACGACTTGTCCATGCTCACCGGCTACTGTGCAGGCTGGTCGCTGAAGCAGCTGATCCGGGAAGGACTCGGCGGCATCACGGGAAAGATCACATCGGCGCCGGCAAGGCACCTGTCCGTGCTCTGCAACCAGATGGTAAACTTCCTGGGGATCATGCAGAATGAATGGGCAGGCGCACAGGCGTTCTCTTCTTTTGACACCTACCTTGCACCCTTTGTGAAGGCGGACGCGCTCTCCTATCAGGAAGTCAAGAAATGCATTGAGGCGTTTATCTACGGAGTCAACACGCCGAGCCGCTGGGGGACGCAGGCTCCGTTCAGCAATATCACACTGGACTGGACAGTTCCGAACGATCTGGCGGCTCTGCCTGCGATCGTCGGCGGCAGGGAGATGGAGTTTACCTACGGGGACTGCAGGGCGGAGATGGATATGGTCAACAAGGCGTTCATCGAGACGATGATCGAGGGGGACGCCAACGGCAGGGGATTCCAGTATCCCATCCCGACATATTCCATAACACGTGATTTTGACTGGTCGGACACAGAAAACAACCGACTGTTATTTGAAATGACCGCGAAGTACGGAACACCGTATTTTTCCAACTATATCAACTCTGATATGGAGCCCTCCGATGTGCGCAGCATGTGCTGCCGTCTGCGTCTCGACCTGCGGGAGTTACGAAAAAAAACAGGTGGTTTCTTTGGATCGGGAGAGAGCACGGGGAGTGTGGGGGTCGTCACGATCAACCTGCCGCGCATCGCGTATCTGGCGTCGGACGAGGCGGATTTTTACAGACGGCTTGACCGCCTGATGGACATCAGCGCCCGCTCCCTCAAGATCAAGCGGAATGTGATCTCAAGACTCCTGGAGGAGGGGTTATATCCATATACGAAGCGTTATCTGGGCAAGTTTGACAACCATTTCTCGACGATCGGCCTGATCGGCATGAACGAGGCGGGGCTCAACGCGAAATGGCTCAGGGCGGACCTGTCCCACAGGGAGACACAGCAGTTTGCAAAGGATGTCCTGAACCATATGAGGGAGCGCCTGTCTGATTATCAGGAGCAGTACGGCGATCTGTATAACCTCGAGGCGACTCCGGCGGAGAGCACGACCTACAGGCTTGCAAAGCATGATAAGGAGAAGTGGAGCGACATCATCACGGCGGGGCACGAGGGGGACCGGCCTTATTATACCAACTCGTCCCACCTGCCCGTCGACTACACGACAGATATATTCGATGCGCTGGATATACAGGACGAGCTGCAGACGCTCTATACATCCGGAACGGTATTCCATGCGTTTCTGGGAGAGAAGCTCCCAGACTGGCGGGCGGCGGCAGATCTGGTGCGCACGATCGCTGAGAACTACAGGCTTCCGTATTACACCATGTCGCCGACCTACTCCATCTGCCGGGAACACGGCTATCTGACCGGAGAGCAGAAGGTGTGTCCGAGGTGTGGGAAGGTCACAGAGGTATACAGCCGCATTACCGGTTACTACAGACCAGTGCAGAACTGGAATGATGGGAAGCTGCAGGAGTATCAGAACCGCACGGAGTACAGGATGGGAAACAGTGTCAGCAGGATCAGCAGGATCGGCGGTGTCAGGCAGGCGGAGCAGATAGCGCCGTATGTCGGGAAGAGCAGCACCTACCTGTTCACCACCAAGACCTGTCCGAACTGCAGTCTGGCGAAGAAGTACCTGCAGAATGTGGACTACACGGTGATCGACGCGGAGGAAAATATGGATCTTGCAGTCAAGTATGGGGTGCGGCAGGCGCCAACTCTTGTAATTGTAGCTGGACAATCACAGCAAAAGTATGTTAATGTATCTAATATAAGGAAATATGTAGAGTTGTTACGGCAGAACAAAGTGGTGTAAGACTGCGGTCCACATGCGGCTGCAAAACATGGAGGGAACAAATGATTGATAAGCTGATACAAAAGATACAGAAAACCGGGGCGCCCATTGTGGTGGGACTTGACCCGATGCTGAAGTTTGTGCCTGATCATATCAGGAAAGCAGCTTTCGAGGAGAAAGGAGAGACCCTGGAGGGCGCGGCGGAGGCAGTCTGGCTTTTTAACAAGGCGATCGTTGACAGGATCTGCGATCTGATCCCGGCGGTCAAGCCGCAGATCGCTATGTACGAACAGTTTGGGATACCAGGGCTGGCCGTGTTCAGGAGGACGGTCGACTACTGCAGGGAAAAGGGGCTTGTAGTGATCGGTGATGCCAAGAGGGGGGATATCGGTTCGACCTCGGCGGCATACGCGGCGGCGCATCTTGGCAGGGTACAGGTGGGCGATAGCCTGTGCGCAGCTTTTGACGAGGATTTTGTGACGGTCAACCCCTATCTGGGTTCCGACGGCGTCCAGCCGTTCATTGATGTGTGCAGGGAGGAAAAGAAGGGGATCTTTGTCCTGGTCAAGACTTCCAACCCGAGCAGCGGTGAGTTTCAGGACAGGCTGGTGCAGTCCGGTGTCACGGCGGGTGAAGGCACAAAACCGCTCTATGAGGTGGTGGGTGAGAAGGTTGCCGGGTGGAGTGAGCAGCTTATGGGGGAGAATGGCTACAGCTATGTAGGTGCAGTGGTGGGCGCTACGTATCCCGAGCAGGGCATGGTGCTCCGCAGGGTGATGCCCAGGTGCTTTATCCTTGTGCCGGGCTACGGCGCACAGGGCGCGACCGGAAAAGACCTGATACACTTTTTTGATGAGGACCGGCTTGGCGCGATCGTCAACTCTTCGCGGGGGATCATCGCAGCATACCAGAATGAGAAATACAGTAAGTTTGGACCGGCAAACTTTGCGGATGCTTCCAGACAGGCCGTGATCGATATGATCACGGATATCGATCAGGCATTTGCGGGCGTTGACAGGTGACAGACCTGCTGATAAAAAATATGGAGGTAAAGGGGAAGATGGAACAATACAAGAAGGAATTTATTGAGTTTATGGTTGACAGCAGCGTGCTGAAATTTGGTGAGTTCACACTGAAGAGCGGAAGAAGATCTCCGTTTTTCATGAATGCGGGGGCATATGTCACCGGTTCGCAGCTCAGAAGGCTTGGAGGGTACTACGCGAAGGCGATCTACGACAATTACGGTGCGGATTTTGATGTGCTCTTCGGGCCGGCATACAAGGGGATCCCGCTCGCCGTGGCGACGACGATCGCATTCAGTGAGCTGTATAACAAGGAGATCCGGTACTGCTCCAACAGAAAAGAGGTCAAGGACCATGGCGATGTGGGTATCCTTCTTGGAAGTAACCTGAACGACGGCGACAGGGTTGTCATCATAGAGGATGTGACGACCTCCGGAAAGTCGATCGAGGAGACATTTCCTATCTTAAGGGCACAGGCGAATGTGGATGTTGTGGGACTGATGGTGAGCCTGAACCGGCAGGAGCGCGGCAGGACACAGCAGAATGCACTTGCGGAGATACGGGAGATCTATGGCATCGAGACGGGAGCGATCGTCACGATGGAGGAGGTTGTGGAGCACTTATATAACAGGACGCATAACGGCAGGGTACTCATTGATGATAAGATGAAAGAAGCGATTGATGCATACTATGCCCAGTATGGGGCGAAATAGGGAATGGAGGATCAGGATGGAAGAGAGAGTCTATAAGGCGATGGGACGCGCGGGCACATTATCGATCGTGCTGGGAGTGGTGTCGATCGTTGTGGGAATGACGAGCGGCGTGATGCTTTTGATCAGCGGCGGAAGGCTTCTGGCAGGCAAATCAAAGATATTATTTTAGCTGTGGGGTGGGCATTTCATACGGAATGCCCATTTCCTGCGGAATAAGGAATGCAGGGAGTGAAGATGTTTCGGATTTTTGGCAGGCAAGGCTATATTTTTACAGATAAGAAAAATCCTAAGTGGGGGATCATGTCGACGATACTGGGACTGGTCGCAGGCGTTTCGATCTGTCTGGCTGTTCACAGGACGTATCTGAATGGGGGCGCCGCGCTCATGCAGCACGGCGCGGTGGTGCTTCTCGCCATAGCCTATGCGGTGGCGGGGCTTGTCATCGGCGTACGGTCGTTGATGGAGAAAGATATTTTCAGGTTTTTTCCGATCGCTGGCATTTTTTTGAACGTACTTGCAGTGATAGCCGGCGGTATCATATTTTATTTGGGAGTGGTTTGAGATGGAGATTTTAAGAGAGAGATATGAGCTCTCCTGCGGCAGGATCAGGGAGATCGCGGCGGTGCAGGAAGTTTCGGAAGATTACAAAGATTATTTTAAGAAGGTTGCAGAGTTTGTCCTGCTTGCGGCAGACGCCTGTGACAACAGGGGGAACATCACAGATATAGAGGGGCTGCGCGCGGAGAACAGGGCGCTGTATGAGGACATTCTGGGCGCGCACTATGCGGAGAGCTATGCCAATCCGTCGTATACCTGCAGGCGGTATGGACTTGAGATGGGGAGACTGCTGGCATTCCTGTATGCGGAGATCAGGGCGATGATACCGTATGCCTTCGAGCAGGAGCTGGAGGAAATGGCGATACGCATGGAACTGTTTGTGGAGATCTACAACGCGTTCGCCTGCGCGCAGTCTGAGAAAGCGGCGGTTCCCGGTACAGAGGAGATCAGGGAGACACTGTACTGGTATGTGAGCGATTATTCAGAGCCGGCCGCCAGCCGCAGGGCGCGCAGCCTTGTCGACACGGACTGTGACTTTGCGGTCAGGATCGTGGAGGACAGCGATCTTGGGGACCTGGCATATCTGTACCGGTATGGCGAGTATGTCTCGCCGGATGTGGAGAAGATGGCACAGTATCTGAACTCCCTGCCGGACGAGCGCATTCAGCTGATGGCGGATACGTACACGGAGGGCTACCGCATCGGGTTTGAGAAAGCACACATCGATCTGGGGAAAAAGGAGACAGTCGACATCCACTACATGCTTGGTTTTGAGCGTGTTGTGAGGGCTGCGATCGCAAATTTTGCCAGGATGGGTCTGAAGCCGACGATCTACCGGTGCGAGAACACGATCTTTAGCAAATCCGTAGTGCGCAAGAAAGGATATTTCGGGGCGGACGCAAACAGGCAGTTTCTGTATGACCACAAGGATGATATCGCGCTCTTTCTCGACAAGAAGCTTGTGAACCGAAAACTCGAGGTGCTGAAAACAGCCTACGAGGCGGTAAAGGAAAAGGCGGCAGTGTACGCGGGACCGGCTGTCATCGAAGTGTTCGGGGAGCTGCCCTTTGCGCCTGAGTCCAAGGATGAGGCGTGCAGTCTGGATGCGGCACAGCAAAAGCTGTCAGCGGAGCTGAAAGGCGCGTCGCAGGACATTGTCTGCAGCTACATCAACGAGGAGGAGAGAAGCTTCACGATCATAGCGTTTCCGGTACCGAGCATCGGAGAACGCTTTGTGGAGATCTTTGATGAGACGATCAAACTCAACACGCTCGACTATAAGACTTATGAGCGCATACAGGCGACGATCGTCGACACGCTCAACAGGGCGTCGTATGTGGAGATCAGGGGGATGAACGGCAACAGGACAGACCTGCGCGTGGCGCTTTATCCCATATCGGATCCCGACAGGGAAGCGGTCTTTGAGAACTGTGTCGCGGATGTCAATATTCCTGTCGGTGAAGTGTTCACCTCGCCGGTGCTTGAGGGAACAAACGGAAAGCTGCACGTCAGCCGCGTATTTCTGAACGAACTGGAGTATCATGATCTGGAGATCGACTTTAAGGACGGTATGATCGCCGGCTATACCTGCAAAAATTTTGACAGTGAGGAGAAGAACAGGGAATATGTCAGGGCAAATGTGCTGTATCACTATGATTCCCTTCCGATGGGCGAGTTTGCGATCGGAACAAACACGACGGCGTATATGACTGCAAAGAAGTATGACATCGCAAACCTGTTCCCGATCCTGATCGCGGAGAAGACCGGACCGCACTTTGCAGTCGGTGACACCTGCTATTCGAGGAGTGAGGAGGTCAGGATCTTCAATGAGGACGGAAAGGAAGTCGTGGCAAAGGACAATTCCGTTTCGATCCTGAGAAAGACAGAGCCTTCCAGGGCATATTTTGCATGCCACACCGATATCACGATACCGTATGACGAGCTGGGTTCCATCACCGCGTACAGCAGGGACGGTGACGCTTATGCCATCATAGAGAACGGAAGGTTTGTGCTGGCGGGGACGGAGGAGCTGAATGAGCCTTTTGATGCCTGAGGCGGATGAAATTTGTTAAATTTATAATAATTTGTTGACGTATCAGGGTATTGTTTGTAAACTATAAGGGGTTAGAGGTAAAAGCAAAGGAAGATATTGGAGGTTCGTTATGGCACAGGTTGGTATTGTGATGGGTTCCGATTCGGATATGCCTGTCATGGCAAAGGCAGCAGATATATTGGAGGAGCTCGGTGTGTCTTACGAGATGAAGATCATCTCGGCACACAGGGAGCCGGATGTGTTTTTTGAGTATGCGAAAACGGCGGAGGAGAGAGGGTTTAAGGTGATCATCGCCGGGGCGGGAATGGCAGCCCATCTGCCGGGTATGTGCGCAGCCATTTTTCCGATGCCTGTCATCGGCATTCCGATGCATACGACATCGCTTGGCGGCCGGGATTCGCTGTATTCCATCGTACAGATGCCGTCGGGCATCCCGGTGGCCACAGTGGCGATCAACGGCGGTGCAAATGCCGGACTTCTCGCGGCAAAGATCCTTGCGACGTCGGACAGCAGCCTGCTCGCACGACTCAAGGACTACGCCGTGAAACTCAAAGAACAGGTTATGGCAAAGGATGCAAAGCTGCAGGAGACCGGATACCGCGGATATCCCGGTAAATGATGACAGCAGGACTGATAATAGGAGGAAATTATGGATTACAAGAACGCGGGTGTTGATATCGAGGCTGGATATCAGTCAGTGGAGCTTATGAAGAAGTACGTGAAGGAGACGATGCGTCCGGAGGTGCTCGGCGGGATCGGCGGTTTCTCTGGAGCATTCTCCCTGGAGGCGGTCAAGAAGATGGAAAGACCGACGCTCGTCTCAGGTACGGACGGGGTCGGGACCAAGATCAAGCTGGCATTTTTGATGGATAAGCACGATACGGTCGGCATAGACTGTGTGGCGATGTGTGTCAACGATATCGCATGTGCGGGCGGTGAGCCGCTGTTCTTCCTCGATTATATTGCCTGTGGGAAAAATGAGCCGGTCAAGATCGCGACGATCGTGAAAGGGGTGGCGGAGGGCTGCAGGCAGTGCGGCGCTGCACTGATCGGCGGCGAGACTGCGGAGCATCCGGGACTGATGCCGGAGGATGAGTATGACCTTGCGGGATTTGCAGTGGGTGTGGTCGACGAGAAGGATCTGATCACAGGTGCGGATCTCAGGGCAGGCGATGTGCTGATCGGCATCGCATCGAGCGGCGTGCACAGCAACGGCTTTTCCCTTGTCAGAAAAGTGTTTGAGATGACGAAGGAGAGTCTGGATACATACTATGATGAGCTGGGAAAGACGCTCGGCGAGGCATTGATCGAGCCAACGATCATCTACGTGAACGCGCTGAAGAGCATCAGGGACAACGGTGTCACGATCAAGGCGTGCAGCCATATCACGGGCGGCGGATTCTATGAGAATGTGCCGAGGATGCTCCACGACGGCGTGCATGCGGTGATCAGGAAGGACAGCTATGAGGTTCCGGCGATTTTCAGACTGCTGCAGGAGAAGGGCGGCATTGAGGAACATATGATGTACAATACATACAACATGGGGGTCGGCATGATCGTGGCGGTCGACGACGCCGATGCCGATAAGGCGATGGAGGCAGTCAGGGCAGCCGGCGAGACGTGCTATGTGATCGGGGAGATCAGGGATGGCGAAAAGGGAGTAACGATATGCTGAGAATATGTGTGTGCGTGTCCGGCGGCGGTACGAACCTTCAGGCAGTCATGGACGCCATCGATACAGGAAAGATCACAAATGCGCAGATCGTGAGAGTGATCAGCAACAACAGAGGGGCATATGCGCTGGAGCGCGCAAAAAGCAGGGGAATCGATGCTGCTGCCGTGTCGCCGAAGGATTATGAGGACAGGGAATGTTTCAACGAGGCGCTTCTGGCCTGCGTGGACGGTGCAGAGCCGGATCTGGTTGTGCTGGCAGGTTTTCTGGTGGTGCTCCCGCCGATGATGATCAAAAAGTACGAAGGGCGCATCATCAATATCCATCCGTCGTTGATCCCATCGTTCTGCGGGAAAGGCTTCTATGGACTGAAAGTGCACGAGGCAGTTCTGGCGCGCGGTGTGAAGATCACCGGCGCGACGGTGCATTTCGTGGACGAAGGGACGGACACCGGGCCGATCATCCTGCAGAAGGCTGTGGAGGTGCTCCCGGACGATACGCCCAGGGTACTCCAGCAGCGCGTCATGGAGCAGGCGGAGTGGGTGATCCTGCCGCAGGCGATCCATATAATCGCAAACGGACTGCTCTGAGTCATGTGATATTGAGAGATATAGAATAGAAAGGATATGGAGAGCGGCATGAAAGTTTTAATCGTAGGAAGCGGCGGACGGGAGCATGCGATCGCCATGAGCGTGGCGAAGAGCCCGAGGGTCGACAAGATCTATTGTGCCCCCGGAAACGCAGGGATCGGACAGATCGCGGAGTGTGTGGCGATCGGTGCGATGGAGTTTGACAGGCTTGTGGCCTTCGCGAAGGAAAAGCAGATCGATCTTACGATCATCGGTATGGACGATCCGCTGGTGGGCGGTGTGGTCGATGTGTTTGAGGCGGAGGGACTGCGGGTGTTCGGACCGAGGAAGAATGCGGCGATCCTGGAGGGATCCAAGGCATTTTCCAAGGATCTGATGAAGAAATACCACATACCGACAGCGGCGTATGAGAATTTTGACGATGCGGATCAGGCACTGGCTTATCTGGAGACGGCGAAGTTTCCGATCGTATTGAAGGCGGATGGCCTGGCGCTCGGAAAAGGCGTGCTGATCTGCAATACGCTGGAGGAGGCAAGGGACGGTGTCCGCTCGATTATGCTGGACAAGCAGTTCGGAACAGCTGGAAACCGCATGGTGATCGAGGAGTTTATGACAGGCCGCGAGGTGTCCGTGCTGTCCTATGTAGACGGTAAGACGATCAGGACGATGACTTCTGCACAGGATCACAAGCGCGCGCAGGACGGGGATCAGGGACTGAACACCGGCGGTATGGGTACATTTTCGCCGAGCCCGTTCTACACTGCCGAGGTGGATGAATACTGCAAAAAGCATATCTACCAGGCGACGGTTGACGCCATGGCGGCGGAGGGAAGGGAATTTAAGGGGATCATCTTCTTTGGATTGATGCTGACGTCCGCGGGGCCGAGAGTGCTGGAGTACAATGCGCGGTTTGGCGACCCCGAGGCGCAGGTAGTGCTCCCGCGCATGAAAAATGACGTGATCGATGTCATGGAGGCGTGTATCGACGGCAGGCTCGACACGATCGACCTCCAGTTCGAGGACAACGCGGCAGTCTGCGTCGTACTCGCGAGCGACGGCTACCCGGTCAGATATGACAAGGGGCTCGAGATCAGAGGGCTGGAGCGGTTTGACGGCATGGACGGCTACTATTGTTTTCATGCGGGGACAAAGCTGGATGAGGACGGAAGATTTGTCACCAACGGAGGGCGTGTACTGGGTGTGACGGCAAAGGGGGCAGACCTCAGGGAAGCCAGGGCGAACGCATACGCTGCAACAGAGTGGGTTGACTTTGACAATAAATATATGCGCCATGATATCGGAAAAGCGATTGACGAGGCGTGACAGGAGTATAATTATGAAAAAGAACAAAAGAAACGGGATAAAGCACATACTGGCACTGATGCTCTTCTGCATGGTGCTGAGTATCGGTATGGTCTGTCTTGCCGACGTACAGGGTACAGTGATCGCGAAGAGCGCGGTGATCAGGGCGGCGGCAGACCCTAACAGTGAGAAACTTGCAAGCGTGCCATCGGGAAAGAAGATCGATATCATCAGCAAGACCTCCGGGACGGACAACAATACATGGTATCAGGTGTATGTGAATTCCGATCAGAAGGGCTACATCAGAAGCGATCTGATCAAAGTGCCGGACGGAGCGGATATACCGACGACACAGGGCGGCGCGGCCTCGACGCAGCAGCCTGCGGATACGACGACCACCACGGCGAACCCGGTGGATCCGAGGCAGGTCAGCGTCATAAGCAACAACACGAATATCAGGGTGAGCGCCTCCACGAGTTCTGCATCGAGAGCCAAGGTGAACCGGGGAATGATACTGACGGTAGTCGGCGAGGCAGACGGCGCAGACGGCAAGAAGTGGTATCAGGTGACGTTCACTTACAACAACGAGGAGAAGGACGGTTTTATCCGCTCCGACCTGGTGACGACGGACAATGTCCCGAACGATCCCGCGACATCGCAGATCACAGGGGAGGGAGCGGGGGAGGAACAGCCGCCCGCGGAGACGCCGCCGGAGGAACAGCCGCCAGAGCAGCCGGCTGAGACGCCCCAGACCGACAATAATAATGTCATTCCCATGAATGTGGACGAGGTTCCGTATATCATGCCTGGATTCGAGCTGATCACGCTCAGTGCGGATGGACAGGGATACAATGCATATAAAAACGGGGCATTCCTGATCTTCTATGGACAGAAGCAGAACGGGGAGCAGGGATGGTTCCTCTTCGACGCGGAGAACCATATCTATCAGAGATATGTCTATACGACGGATGGCGTTACGCCTCCGGAGGAAGGTCTGGCTGCCTCCGGACTGATCCCGGTGATCGTTCTCGTTGTCATCATCGTGATACTGGTGGCAGTGATCGGGCTGCTGCTGATCAAGCTCAAGGGACGGGGGACTTCTTATAAGAGGTACAGCGGTTATGATGATGACGATGATCAGGATGACGATATAGAAGACCTGGAAGATCTGGAAGATCTGGAAGATGATGAGCCTCAGCCGGTGAGACGTCCCCAGGGAGCACAGCCGGTGAGACGCCCGCAGGGAGCGGCTTCCGGCAATGCGCCGCAGGGCCAGCCCCCGAGACGCCCGCAGGGCCAGCAGCCTCCGAGGCATCCACAGAGCCAGCAGCCTCCAAGACGTCCGCAGGGAAGTCCTTCGAACAGCGCGCCGCAGGGAAATGCGCAGGGGCAGCCTCAGAGACGTCCGCAGGGAGGAAATATTTCCGGCAACGGCGCTGCGAGGCCGCAGGGGCAGCCTCAGAGACGCCCGCAGGGACAGCAGCCTCCAAGGCGCCCCCAGTCGCAGAATGAAAGGGTTTCAAACGATAAGGGGCAGGCACAGAAGGGATATAAGGCAAAGAACCTCCTGGAAGATGATGACATGGATTTTATGGATATTGAATAGGGCGGAAAATGAAAAAAACTTGTCTGGCTGCAGCAGTCAGACAGTTTTTTTTAAAATTCATAATCCCTCTTGTATACATATGATCAGTGTGCTACAATCTATATAACAGCTGGGAAATGGAAGGAGCGTGGGAACAAATGTATATAGAGATTGATTTTAACAGTGATGAGGCCCTTTATCTACAGCTGCGCAACCAGATCATCATCGGGATAGCCACGTCCCAGTTCCAGGAGGGCGACACGCTTCCTTCCGTGAGACAGCTTGCAGATACGATCGGCATCAACATGCACACGGTCAACAAGGCATATTCTGTGCTGAAGCAGGAGGGGTTTGTGAAGGTGGACCGGAGAAAAGGCGCGGTGATCGCGATCGATATCGATAAGATGCAGGCGAAGGAGGATCTGAAGCGCGATATGCAGGTGCTGCTGGCAAAGAGCAGCTGTAAGCAGATATCCAGGGAAGAAGTGCATGCCCTGATCGACGAGATCTACGAAGGCTATGAGGAGTGAGACTGTCAGAAAATATTAAATAAAATTCAGAGATTACATGGAGGCATAGAAGACATGCAGCAGTTTACAGATAAAGCAAAGGCAGCATTGCAGAAGGCTGCCAAAGCCGCGAGGGATCTGCATCAGAGCTATATCGGGAGCGAGCATATCCTTGTGGGGCTTATGAAAGAGAAGACAGGTGTCGCGGCGAGGGTTCTCGCGGAGAACGGTGTGGATGATGTGCAGCTCATCAGTATGATCAAGGAGCTGATCGCGCCGGAAAGCAATGTCGCACTGATGGAAAGGGACGGGTATTCCCCGAGGGCGGCGAGAGTCCTTGAGGACAGCCACAGGCTGGCGGAGAAGTTCAAAAGCCAGCTGACGGGGACGGAACACATCCTGCTCGCGATCCTGAGAGAGGGAGAGAACGTAGGTCTCAGGTTGCTGAACACCATTGGCGTCAATGTGCAGAAGTTGTATATGGATACATTGATCGCCATGGGAGAGGACATCAATCAGCACAAGGATGATCTGAGCAGAAACAGGAATAAAAAGAAACAGAACGGAACGACACAGACACTGAACCAATACAGCAGGGATCTGACCAGTCTTGCGAAGGAAGGAAAGCTGGATCCTGTGGTGGGCAGGGAGACCGAGATCATGCGCGTTGTCCAGATCCTGTCGAGGCGCACCAAGAACAATCCCTGCCTGATCGGTGAACCTGGTGTGGGCAAGACTGCGATCGCGGAGGGACTCGCGCTACGGATCGTCAATGGCGACGTGCCGGACACCGTCAAGAATAAGCGTGTCGTGACGCTCGACCTTGCGGGGATGGTGGCAGGTTCGAAATACCGCGGGGAGTTTGAGGAGCGCATCAAGAGGGTGATCCGGGAAGTGATCGACGCGGGGAACATCTACCTGTTCCTAGATGAGATCCACACGCTGATCGGCGCCGGCGGCGCGGAGGGGGCGATCGATGCGTCCAACATCCTCAAACCGTCCCTGTCGAGAGGCGAGATCCAGCTGATCGGCGCCACGACGATCGCAGAGTACCGCAAGTATATCGAGAAGGACGCGGCGCTCGAGCGGCGTTTCCAGCCGGTGATGGTGGAGGAGCCAAACGAGAGCGAGGCTGTCGAGATCCTGAACGGAGTGGCATACAAGTATGAGGAGCATCACAACGTGACGATCACACAGGAGGCGATCGAGGCGGCGGTGAAGCTCTCAGACCGGTATATCAATGACAGGAACCTCCCCGACAAGGCGATCGACCTGATCGACGAGGCCTCGGCGGCGATCCGGCTCAGAAACATGAATGTGCCCGACAGCTTCAAGGAAATGACGGCACAGATCAAGAAGTATGATCTCCAGATAGAGCGGTCGATCCGGATGGAGGCGTACACGCAGGCTGCAGAGCTTCGCAAGGCGCAGGAGGAGCTGATTAAAAAGTATGACAAAGCAGTGGCGAAATATGAGAAAAACCAGGAGGAGCGCAAGCTTGTCGTGACAGAGAATGATATCGCGGAGGTGGTGGCGAACTGGACGAAGATACCGGTCAGGAAGCTGACGCAGAAGGAGAGCGAGCGGCTGCTGAAACTGGAATCGATCCTTCACAAGCGCGTCATCGGCCAGGAAGAGGCTGTCACCGCGGTGGCGCAGACGATGAAGCGCGGCCGCGTGGGACTGCAGGATCCCAACAGGCCGATCGGTTCCTTCCTGTTCTTAGGGCCTACCGGCGTGGGTAAGACCGAGCTGTCCAAGGCGCTTGCAGAGGCGATGTTCGGCTCGGAGAACGCCCTGATCCGGGTGGATATGTCGGAGTATATGGAGTCCCATTCCGTCTCCAAGATGGTAGGCTCCCCCCCGGGATACGTAGGCTTCGAGGAGGGCGGACAGCTCAGCGAGAAGGTGCGCAGATCGCCGTATTCCGTCGTGCTGTTTGACGAGATCGAGAAGGCGCATCCCGATGTGTTCAATATCCTCCTGCAGGTGCTCGACGATGGCCATATCACGGATTCCAAGGGCAGGAAGGTAAGCTTCAAGAACACGATCCTGATCATGACCTCCAATGCGGGCGCGCAGCGGATCGTCGATCCGAAGAATCTCGGGTTTGCCGCCAGGAGGGATGCACAGGCAGATTACAATAAGATGAAATCAGGTGTTATGGAGGAGGTAAAGCGCCTGTTCAAGCCGGAGTTCATCAACCGCATCGATGAGATCATGGTGTTCCATCCGCTGACAGAGCAGGATATGAAGCAGATTGTCACGCTGCTGTCCAGGAATCTCTGCGAGCGGTGCAGGACACAGATGGATATAGACCTGTCGTTCACGAACACGCTGAAGGAATATCTGGTCAAAAAGTACTCTGACCTGAAGATGGGAGCCAGACCGCTCAAACGTGCGATCCAGAATGTGGTGGAGAATGAGCTTGCCACGGCGATCCTGGAGGGCAGGGTGCAGAGAGGCGACACGGTCACTGCCGGAGTGCGGGGCGAAAAAGTGACTTTTACCGTGAGAGAAGTAAAGGAAGAAAATATATAAAAATCTGTGGAAAAAGACAGTGATATAGTTTATGATGATAGTGTAAACAAAATTTAATTCTTAAAAATTCTTAGGAGGACAAATGAAATGGCAGTAATTGATGAATTGCTACGTTCCGAGAGTAACGGAAATATCAGCTTTGGGAATCACGAGCTGGCGGCAAAGGCAAAGCTTGAGGATTATGAGCATTCCGGGGACATGTACAAAGTGAAGACCTTTCACGAGATGACCAAGCTGGAAAAAAACGGTTTGTTTCTATATGAATCGGTTCCGGGTACCTCCGTTCACGATTTTTGTGAAAACGAAAACGGCATATCTTTTACGGTTGAGGGAAGTCAGGACGCGCAGATCACGATCGGCGCGGCAGATGATTCCGAGTATGAGGTGATCGTGGCAGGGGAGAGTGCGGGCGTCATGAAGACGAACCTTTCCGGAAAGCTCAGCATCAGCGTGGAGCTCGAAGGCTCGGGCGAGGTTGATGTGAAGATCATAAAAAAATAGATAATAGGATTTGGAATAAAGAAACCTCCTCATCTGAGGAGGTTTCTTATGTGGTGCGCCCGGCAGTGGAGAGAGTGATCCACTGCCCGCGCCTGATAGGAGGTTTTCATGGCAAAAAAGAGTACAACTGTTTTTTTCTGTCAGGAGTGTGGGCATGAGTCTTCCAAGTGGATGGGGCAGTGTCCGGCATGTAAGAAATGGAACACGTTCGTGGAGGAAAAAACGAGTGCGGCGGGCGGCAAGATCACGCCGTTCCGGGAGGCGGCAAAGCCTGTCAGGATCGGCTCGATCTCGATGGGGGAGGAGGAGCGCATGCACACCGGCATCGCAGAGCTTGACCGTGTGCTTGGCGGGGGGATCATGCACGGATCCCTGACGCTGGTGGGGGGCGATCCCGGGATCGGGAAGTCCACACTTTTGCTGCAGATGTGCAGGCTGCTCGCCAATGCAGGGAGAAAGGTCCTGTATATATCAGGGGAGGAATCCCTGAAGCAGATCAAGCTCAGGGCGGTACGGATCGGTGATTTTCAGGATTCGATGCTGCTCCTGTGCGAGACGGATCTGGGCATCGTGGAGGAGACGATCCGCCACACGGAGCCGGAGATCGTTGTCATCGACTCGATCCAGACGATGTATCAGGAGTCTGTGTCCTCGGCGCCGGGCAGCGTGTCCCAGGTGCGGGAGGCGACGAATGTCTTTCTGCAGCTTGCAAAGGGGACGGGGACGTCGATCTTTATCGTGGGCCATGTGACAAAGGAAGGAACCGTTGCGGGTCCGCGTGTGCTGGAACATATGGTTGATACGGTGCTGTATTTTGAGGGCGACAGATATGCTTCCTACAGGATCCTGCGCGGTGTCAAGAACCGCTTTGGCTCCACCAACGAGATCGGGGTCTTCGAGATGCGCAAGGAAGGGCTGATAGAGGTGGAGAACCCTTCGGAGTATATGCTGAGCGGGAAGCCGGCGGGGGCGAGCGGTTCTGTCGTGGTCTGCTCCGTGGAAGGCACCAGACCCATATTGATAGAGATACAGGCGCTCGTGTGCAGGACGAATTTCGGAATACCGCGGCGTCAGACGACGGGCACGGATTTCAACAGGGTCAATCTCCTGATGGCAGTGCTGGAGAAACGGCTGGGCCTGCAGATCGGGGACTGCGATGCCTATGTGAACATTGCGGGCGGTATGAAGATCAGCGAGCCGGCGATCGATCTGGGGCTGATCATGGCGATCGTTTCCAGTTTTAAGAACCGCGCCATCGACGAGCGGATGATCGTCTTTGGCGAGGTGGGGCTCAGCGGTGAGGTGCGCGCTGTGAGCATGGCGCAGCAGCGGGTACAGGAGGCAAAAAAGCTCGGCTATGAGACGGTGGTCATGCCGAGAGTCAATCTGGAAGGGATGGACAGAACAGATGGTATCAGGATCATCGGTGTCGGGGGGATCGGCGAGGCGATCGATCTGATCTGAGTGATGCAGATAAATATTGAATGGAGGTTTAAGATGCAGGGTGATCATATAGAGGGATTGATGGCGTTTCTGGACAACAGCCTGACAAGCTATCATGCGGTGGACAACATCAGGAGAGAATTGCTGCAAAAAGGTTTTACAGAGCTCTCGGAGAAGAAAGTATGGTCTCTGGAAGCGGGAGGGGACCATTTTGTGATCCGCAATGACTCGTCTGTGATCGCATTTCGCGTGCCGGAATGCGATGTGCATGAGATCAGGGGATATCATGTGTACGCGGCGCACTCGGACTCCCCGGCGTTCAAGGTCAAGGAGAATCCGGAGATCGAGAAGGAGGGGGGCTATGTCAGCGTCAATACGGAAAAGTACGGCGGGATGATCTTATCCACGTGGCTTGACAGACCGCTCACGATCGCGGGGCGGGTCTGCGTGGAGGAGGACGGTGAGATCGTATCCCGCCTGGTGAGGCTGAAGGACAATATCTGTGTGATACCAAGCCTGGCGATCCATATGAACAGGGATACGAACAATGGTGTGGCGCTCAGCGCGCAGAATGATATGATGCCCCTCCTGATGGCGGCAGACTGTGATGACAGAGAGAGGAAATCGAAAGGAATGCTGGCTGCCATGGCGGCAAAGGCGCTGGATATAAAGGCGGACAGCGTATTGTCCTGCGACCTGTTTGTGGAGAACTGTGAGAAAGCGGTTCTCGCGGGGGCGGAGGACGAGATGGTCATGGCGCCGCGCTTCGACGATCTTGCGTGTGTCTTTGCGGGACTTAAGGGGATCGCCGGAAAACGGTCAGAACGCTATATTGATGTGTTCGCCGTGTTTGACAATGAGGAGGTGGGAAGCCTCACAAGACAGGGGGCGGACTCGACGTTTTTCCGGGACACGCTGGAAAATATCGCGGACGGGCTGGGTGTCAGCGCAAACGTCTGCCGCACATGGAAGGCGGACAGCTTCATGCTCAGCGCTGACAACGGGCACGCGTGCCACCCGAATCAGGGAGGAAAGGCAGATCTGACAAACCGTCCGTATCTGAACAGGGGAGTGGTGCTCAAATACCACGGCGGACAGAAATATGCGACGGATGCGTACTCTGCGGCATATGTCAGGAATCTGTGCAGTAAAAATGACATTCCGCTCCAGACATACGCAAACCACTCGGATATACCGGGTGGTTCGACGCTTGGCAATCTGGCGATGGCGCAGGTATCCATGGCGGCAGCGGATATCGGGCTGCCGCAGCTTGCCATGCACTCCGCCTATGAGACAGGCGGGGCGGCGGATATCGGATACCTGATCCGCCTGGCGGAAGTATTTTTCAGTGAATAGCTGTCTCGGTGCACTCGCCTGTCAGTGTTTTCTCATTGATCGAGATGTCTGACGCGTATTTCCGGCTGGACTGGGCGAGTTCATCGGTCCGGCGGTCGTACGCGGTATCTCCTTTGTGGAACGCGTTGACAGCGATGATCACGCCGAGACGGTCCCGCTCGACAGTAAGGTCGACTGCGCCCTCCGGCTGGGACATGTAGCGCCCGATCATCTCGTCAGAGAAAGTGCGTATGCTCTCGCCGTTGTACAGCAGCGTCAGGTCGTTCTTCTCGTCGCTGTGGACAAGCCCCCATGCCGCGTATTCATCATAGAACATTTCATCGCTCAGGCACAGCGACATGTGAAGGGAGAAAGCGCTCTTTTCGACGTGAAACTCTTCGGACAGCGCGGTCAGGATCTGGGCTTTGAGGATATCCGGATCATTAGTGGTATCTGCGCGCATGATGTCGAATATGCGTTCTGACGCCCTGTCCTCCGCGTTCCTGCCCAGCGCGATATCCCGCGTCAGATCGACCTGCACGCCCCAGCGGCAGCTATCGGAGGCGCAGTAAGGAGTTAGCGTCTGATAAAAGGGTGCCTGTCCGCCTGTGGCAAGGACGACGGAGCCGCTCACCAGAAGGCAGACGGACAATGCCAGCAGCAGGGCGGAGGCTTTCCTGTAGTGCAGGACATTCTGGATGCGCTTCTCGACCTCGGTTTTGGAGAATGCGCTGTAGAGCAGCGTCTGGCGGCTTCCCGAGACGGCCATGGCGAGCAGGCTCATGGCGTAGCTCTTTTTGTTTTCTTCCGCCTCGCTGCCATGGTCATACTGGCGAAGGACGGTTTCATCGCACGCCATCTCCAGGTCGGATGCCAGATAGCGGGACAGGATCCAGACCAGCGGATTGAACCAGTGGATGCAGAGGGTGAGGAGCATGACGGATTTCAGCCAGTTGTCCTTCCGGCGGATATGCATGGTCTCATGACAGAGGATATGGCGCAGGAGCGCTGTGTTCTCAAAGTCGATCCGCGTCGGCAGATAGATCTTTGGCGCGAGCAGGCCGCACACCAGCGGGGAGGCGATCTCATCGCTGGTGAACACCAGAACATGTCCCATATCCATCTCGCGCAGGAGTGTGTTGACCGTCTCGTTATGTTCTATCAGCAGTGCGTTCTTCAGGAGCTTTGCATATCGGTATTTCTGGGCGAGCAGGATGCCTGCCGTGATGAGGACGCCTGCAGCGTAAACGGACAGTATCACATCTGTGCGGGAAAACAGATCGGGCATCAGGTATCCATAGTCGATGGAATACGCGGCGCTGCCGGGCTGTTCCTGCACGATCGTCTCCTGTATGTCTGTCGATGCGATCTCGATCTCCGACAGGGCGGCAGTGCCGGATTCCAGTCCGGGTTGCTCGGCAGGGATGGCCTCATCGATGGAAATGGCCTGTGAGACGGCAGTGGTGAAGGGGTAGCCGGAGGCAAATTCAGGCACGTTCAGGCTCAGCGGGCTGCTCAGTGTGAACGGAACCAGCAGGCGCAGCAGCACGACGCTCCAGAGCGCCGGAAACACGAATTTCGGAAGCCTGTTCTTGAAAAGTCCGCGCAGCAGCAGGACAGCGACGATCATGATGCTTCCATAGAAGATCATCAGATAAAATGGCATATTCATCTTAAAGCTTATCATAGTATTTTCCTTTCTGAATCTGAAAATGATATCTAAAAATTAAATCTGAAAATATTGAAGGGATCCTGCAGGGTTCAAACGATCCTGCGGTGTCGGCTGATCGCTATTTTGAATCCCGGATCATTTCTGCGAGCCTTGCGGCATCTTCCTCTGAGATTCCCTGATGTTTGAGGAAAGAGGAGAAGAAGAGTTCGCTCGAACCGCCGAACATCTTGTCGATCAGTTGTTCTGTCTCACTCTGTGCGACCTCGTCGCGGCTCACGAGCGTCCTGCAGATAAATCCGGGTTCTTCGCGCGCGACGGCGCCTTTTTCGATACATTTCCTGATGACGGTGTAGGTCGTGTTCTTGTTCCAGCCGATGCGCTGTGAGAGCAGATCCACGATCTCTTTTGCGGATCTTGGTTCCTGTTCCCACAGGACTTCCATGACTTTTAGTTCGGAATCGAATAGTTTCATGATGGATACCTCCTTGTTTGAGAATTTGTAGACTATTGAGATAGTCTGGTGTTAAAAGTAGACTATCACAATAGTCTGGGCTTGTCAAGACAAAAATTTAGTTCAGCTTTGTCTCAACTGCGGGTTAGGAACTACATGTACGGCTTATTTTTGAATAGTTACTTAAGAGGAAATCAACCGTTATTGAGTAGAATTCCGTGAGGGTTTATGGTAAGATAGATGGAGAAGAGGGACTGGAGGTGACAGACATGGACAGCACAAAAAAATTCAAGGAGCACTATCTGGCGGGCGAGATCGAATTTGAGGCGATCGATGACTACAGCTATGAGTGGGGCATGAGTGATGAGGAGTGTACGCTTGCACAGTATCTGGGGCTGAACGCGGAGGAGGAGGACGCCTGGGTGAGCGAGAGCGAGGAGGCGCTGCTGGCACTGCTGGATGCACAGAAATCTATATAAATGCAGAGGAAAGTGGAAATGGATATCAGAGAGAGACAAAAAGACGGCAAACAAAACCGCACCGTACTTTGGTATGACAAGCCTGCGGCGGACTGGAATGAGGCGCTTCCGATCGGTAACGGCAGGATCGGCGGCATGGTGTTCGGGAACGTTGGCTGTGAGCGGATCCAGATCAATGAGGATACCGTATGGTACGGCGGTCCCATGGACAGGAACAATCCCAGCGCAAAAGAGAAGCTGCCCGAGATACGCAGGCTGATCCTGTCGGGAAGGATCCATGAGGCGGAGCGGCTCTGTAAGCAGGCGATCGGCGGCACGCCGTCCGGCATGCGGATCTATCAGACGCTCGGGGATATCACGGTCGATTATGATCTGGGAGGCGCGGCCTGTGCGGAGGCGGTCAGCGAGTACGAGAGAGGGCTGAATGTGGGCGAGGCGGTCAGCTACACGCACTTTCGGTTGGACGGCACGGCGTATGACCGGGAGATCTTCATGTCGGCGCCCGATGACGTGTGTGTGATGCATCTGACTGCCAGAGGGAAAAATAAGATGAGCCTCGAGATCATGCAGTCAAGACACCACATTTGTGAGTATTCGGAAAAGGCTTCGGCGGACAGTATCGTGCTCGGCGGGAATCTGGGACGCGACGGTCTGGATTATGCCATGATGTGCAGGGCGGCAAGTCCTGACGGAAAGATCGAGGTGATCGGCGAGAGCATTGTCATTCGTGACGCTGCGGAGGTCTGTCTGTACTGGAGTGTGCTGACGACATACCGGCTGCAGGCCGGCATCGGTGATGGATCGGATGAAGGACTCGGCGGAGGTCTGACGGAGAGCCTTGCAAAAAAGAAGGCGCTGGCGGAAGCGCTCACAGAAAAGCTCGAGAAAGCGGTTTTCAAAGGTTATGGTGAGCTCAGGAAAAGCCATGTGGATGATTACAGGTCATATTTTGACAGGATGTCCCTGACATTTGACCTGGATACGGACGATGTCTGCACTGCCCGGAAAACGACGGATCAATGCCTGTCAGCAGTCGCGGACGGCAAAACGGACTTAAGTCTGGAACAGTTGTATTTTAATTTTGGCAGGTATCTGCTCATCAGCTGCAGCCGTCCGGGAACACTGCCGGCGACCCTGCAGGGGCTGTGGAACAAGGATATGGAGGCCCCGTGGGATGCGAAGTTTACGATCAATATCAATACGGAGATGAACTACTGGCCTGCGGAGTCCTGTGATCTGGGGGACTGTCACCTGCCGCTTTTTGACCTGCTGAAAAAGATGCTGCCCAACGGCAGAAGGACTGCCGAAGTTATGTACGGGTGTCGGGGATTTGTGGCACACCACAACACGGACATCTGGGGGGATACGGCGCCGCAGGATCTGTGGATCCCCGGCAGCTTCTGGGTGATGGGAGCCGCATGGCTCTGCACGCACATATGGACACATTACGAGTATACGGGCGATGAGGGCTTCCTGCGGGAAATGTTTCCGGTCATGCGGGAGGCGGCTCAGTTTTTCCTGGATTTCTGCATCGAATATGAGATCGATGGCAGGACGTATCTGTGTACCTGTCCGAGCGTGTCGCCGGAGAATACTTTTCTATTGCCAAACGGCGAACAGGGCGCAAATTCGGTCGGCGTGACGATGGACAACCAGATCCTGCGTGACCTATTCAGTCAGTGCAACCGGGCGGCAGAGGTGCTCGGCGTGTCCGATGAGCTTGACAGGCAGATCGCCAGAGCGTGTGAGCGGCTGATCCCCACGCGCATCGGGAGCGACGGCAGGATCCTGGAGTGGTGCGGGGAGTATGAGGAGAAGGAGCCCGGGCACAGACATATCTCGCATCTGTACGGACTGCACCCGTCGGATCAGATCACAAGGGACGGTACGCCGGAGCTTGCAGAGGCGGCAGAACGCACGCTGCAGAGGCGCCTGGAGGGCGGCGGAGGACATACCGGCTGGAGCCGCGCATGGATCATGAACCACTGTGCGAAGCTCTGGGACGGGGAGAGGGCGCACGAGCACCTGCGTCAGCTTTTTATAAAGTCGACGCTGCCCAATCTCTTTGACAATCACCCGCCCTTTCAGATCGACGGGAATTTCGGTTCGATCGCGGCGATGGTCGAGATGCTGGTGCAGAGCAATACGGAGCGGATCGTTCTGCTGCCGGCACTGCCTGCAGTGTGGCGGACCGGAAAAATAACAGGTGTCAGGGTTCGCGGAAATGCGCGCATGGATATCGTGTGGAGAGATGGAGCGCTTGAAAAGGCGCGGATCTGCAGTGGGTGCGACATGGTGAGAACATTTGTTTATCATGGCAGACGCACGGAACGGACACTGCAAAAGAACATCTGGACAGAAATAATATTTTCATGAAAATGCAGGATATGGAGGAAAATACATATGAAATTCAATTACAGGGAGGATGCGAAGCGGATCGTCGTCATCTGTCTGGCATCGGTGATCATGGCGTTGAACATTAAGACTTTTGTGCGGACCGGCGGTCTGTATCCGGGCGGCGCGACGGGACTCACGCTGCTGATCCAGCGGGTTGTTGAGATGTTTTTTGGATTTGAGCTTCCGTATACATTGATCAATCTTTTGCTGAATCTGATACCGATCTATATCGGTTTCCGGTTCATCGGCAAAAAATTTACGCTCTATTCCTGTCTGTGCATCATGCTGACCAATATACTGACGGATGTCCTGCCGTCGCAGGCGATCGTCTATGATACGCTGCTGATCAGTGTGTTTGGCGGGATCATCAACGGGTTTGCGATCAGCCTGTGTCTGATGATGAACGCCACGACAGGCGGAACGGATTTTATCAGTATCTTTCTGTCTGAAAAGACGGGCATGGATTCGTTCAACCTGATCCTTGGCTTTAATGCGATCCTCCTGGTGATCGCGGGACTGCTGTTTGGCTGGGAGAAGGCACTGTATTCGATCATTTTCCAGTACGCGTCCACGCAGGTGCTGCGCACGCTCTTCAAACAATACCGCAAGCACACGCTGCTGGTGGTGACGAACCATGCAAGGCGGGTGTACGAGGTGATCGCGAAGAACAGCAACCACGGCGCCACGATCATCGAGGCGGAGGGGTCCTACGAACATCAGGAGCGCAAGATCGTGTACTCTGTCGTGTCGAGGGCGGAGTGCAAGGATATCATCAAGGGGATCAAGGAGGTCGATCCGAAGGCGTTTGTCAACGTCATCAACACACAGCAGATCTCGGGGCGCTTTTACCAGAGACCTTACGAATAAAATGTGAAGAGAATTTCTAACCCTGTAAAATACACAGGGTAAGAAATTCTAAAACTTCACATAAGAAGAACGCAAGTGCGGCGTTCTTCACGGGTTAGTAGAGGCGAGGAGGACGTAAGTGCAGTGTTCTTTCACGGAACTGTTCAGATATAACATGTACAGCTTTCACAGGCTGTTTTTGAATAGTTCCTTAGTAGATGCAAGGGCCGTATGCATAAAAATATAAAGGAGTATAAGAAGATGGAAGATTTCAAGTTTTCAACACTGGAGTACACGAGGCCGGACTGCGAGGGATTCGCGGCGTTTGCGGCAGAGACGAAGGAGCGCATCGAGAAGGCGGGCAGCTATGCGCAGGCGCGGGAAGCCATGCTGGCGTACGATGAGCGGGGAAAGGACTTCTCCACAGCCTGTACGATCGTGCATGTGCGCCATACACTGGATACTACGGACGCGTTTTATGAGAAGGAGAATGAGTATATAGAAAATACATATCCTACGCTCATGCCCTCCTTTCTGGCAGTGGACGAGGCGCTGATGAACAGCCCGTTCCGCGCGGATTTTGAAAAAGAATATGGAAAGCAGTTCTTTGTCAGGATGGATCTCTCAAAAAAGAAATTCTGTGAGGCGAACATTCCGCTGATGCAGCGGGAGGCAAAGCTCTGCAACGAGTATCAGAAGATCATGGCGACGGCGAAGATCCCGTTTGACGGCAAGGAGCTGAATCTCTACGGCGTGCAGAAGTATTTTGAGCACGAGGACAGGGAGGTGCGCAAAGGAGCCGTCCGCGCCTACTCGGAATTTTATCACAAAAATGAGCCGCGCCTGGAAGAGATCTGGGATGAGCTGATCCGGATCCGGAACGAGATGGGACGCAATCTCGGCTATGAAAATTATATTCCGGTGGCCTATATGGAGCAGGGGCGCACCGATTACGGCCAGAAGGAAGTGGAATCCTTCCGCGAGCAGGTGCACACGGTGCTCGTGCCGCTCTGCCAGAAGCTGTATGAGGCACAGGCAAAGCGCCTCGGCGTGAAGGACTTTGCATTTTATGATGAGAAGCGCGTCTTTCCGGACGGCAACGCGGTTCCGGCGGGCGATGATGACTTCATGGTCAGTGAGGCCGCAAAGATGTACCATGAGATGAGTCCCGAGACAGGGGAGTTTATCGATTTCATGATCAGGCATGAGCTGATGGACTTGAAGAACAAGCCGGGCAAGGCGTCGACAGGGTATATGACAGATCTGCCAAGCTACAAGGCGCCGTACGTGTTCTCCTGCTTTAATCAGACGATCTTCGACATGCAGGTGCTGACGCATGAGCTCGGGCATGCCTTTGCGGGATACATGGCGATGCGCAGCCAGCCGATCTCGGACTATTACTCGGAATCAACGGATATCGCGGAGATCCATTCCATGTCGATGGAGCAGTTTGCCTATCCGTATGCAGAGCGCTTTTTCGGGGATCAGGCGGACAAGTTCCGCTTTGCCCATCTGCAGGAGGCACTCACATTTGTGCCGTTTGGCGTGGCGGTCGACGAGTTCCAGCACATCTGTTATGCCAATCCCGGCCTGACGCCGAAGGAGAGGACGCTGGAGTGGAAAAAGCTCGAGGAGAAATATATGCCGTGGCGCGCGTATGAGCCGGATGATTTCTTTGACAGGGGCGGGTACTGGTATCACAAGCTGCACATCTATCTCTATCCGATGTACTACATCAATTACACGCTCACGACGATGGGCGCGATGGAGTTCAAGAAGAAGGAGCGGGAGGATCATGACAGCGCGTGGGCGGATTACTTAAACCTCTGTAAGTGCGGCGGCAGCATGAGCTATCTCGAGACACTGCGGTACGCCAACATCTCTGATCCGTTTGAGCCGGGCAGCGTGGAGCGCGCGGTCGGTGTGGCGCGCGACGAACTGATGGGCAGCCCGTTTATGGCGTGACAGGGAAAATGTGAGAAACGGGAGGCATTGTTATGGGAATCTATCTGAACCCGGACAACAACGGTTTCTGGGAATCGACCCGCTCTGAGATCTATGTGGACAAGACCGGATTGATCGCATATACGAACAGATACATGAATACAGAACAAAAATATATGTGTGTCAGCAGACCGCGCCGTTTCGGAAAATCCATGACACTGAAAATGCTCAATGCCTACTATAGCTGCGGCTGTGACTCCCGGGATCTGTTCAGGGGGCGGAAAATAGAGGGTGATGAGACTTTTGAGAAACATCTGAACCGGTATGATGTGATCTATCTGAATATGCAGCAGTTTCTGATCCGGGCAAGGAAGCAGGAGGTGATCGAATATCTGGAACGTGTTGTAGTAGAGGATCTCAGGGAAGAATATGGGGATTTGTTTTCGGAAACGATAATGGTTCTGGCGGAGGCGCTTGAGAGAATTTATGTCCGGACGAAGAGGAAGTTCATCTTTCTGGTCGATGAGTGGGACTGTGTGATGCGTGAGCGGCAGGAGTCTGAGGCGCTGCAGAAGCAGTATCTTGATTTTCTGCGGGATCTTTTGAAGGATCAGCCCTATGTCGCGCTCGCCTATATGACAGGAATCCTGCCGGTGAAAAAATACGGACAACACTCCGCGCTGAATATGTTTACAGAGTACGCCATGACAGACCAGCGGGTATTGGAGGAGTATACTGGTTTTACCGAGATTGAGGTGAAAGCGCTGTGCGAAAGGTATGACATGGATTTTACCGAGATGGGGAGCTGGTATGACGGATATATGTTCAGGAAGTTTCATCATATCTATAACCCGAAGTCTGTGGTGGAGGCGATGCTCTGTCAGGGTTTTTCCAATTACTGGACCTCCACGGAAGTCTATGACGCGCTGAAGATCTATATGGACATGGACTTTGACGGTCTGCGGTCGGATATCGTGCACATGCTGGACGGCAGGCATGTCACGGTGAACACGCGCAGTTTTAAGAATGATATGCGCACATTCGAGACGAAGGACGATGTGCTCACGCTGCTGGTCCATTTGGGATATCTCGCGTACGACGCGGAGAGGAAGGAAGCCTTTATCCCGAACAAGGAGGTTTTAGAGGAGTTCGAGAACGCCATGAGTGTCGGCGGCTGGACGGAAGTCATGCGCGTGCTGAAGGCATCGGAGAAGCTTTTGGAAGACACGCTGGACGGTAATGCGGAGAATGTAGCGGATGCGCTTGACAGGGCGCACACGGAGGTATCTTCGATATTGACCTGCAATGATGAAAATTCTCAATCCTTGGCGGATGCACTTTCCGACAAGGATTTGTGTGCTTTCATTGGGCTTGCATACTACAGTGCGAGGAAATATTACAGATTCATACGCGAGTTTCCCACTGGAAAGGGCTTTGCGGACATCGTGTTTCTGCCGCTGCCGCACACAGACAAGCCGGCGCTTGTCGTCGAACTAAAGTACGGCAAAACTGCGGAAACGGCATTGCAGCAGATCAAGGACAGGCAGTACACGCAGGCACTCGAGGGTTACAGCGGTGAGATCCTGCTTGTCGGGATCAGTTACAGCAGGGAAAACAGAGATAAAGCGCATAGCTGTGTGATCGAAAGAATACTGAAGCGATAAAAAAAGATGCGAAGCCGGATTGGATATCCGGCTTCGCATCTTTTTTGTTACATATTTAGAACATGATCTCGATCACGTTTGCGCCCTGATCCGGCGTGACGATGGAATCATTGCCTTCGATCGTCAGGAAGCCGTTTACGGCATTTGCCGCGCGCATGTTCATCATGCGGATCGTGTAGGGTTTGCTGCCGTCAGCTGTCACGAGGATGCTGCGTCCCTGCCGTTTTACGCTGACGGAGAGTTCGACTGTGTTGTTCATGCCGTAGACCTCCGTGTCGATCTTGACGCCGTCGTGGATAGCGTATACGCGCAGTTCACAGCCGTCGGCGTAATCATAGTCCGGTCTGTCGTCATGGGCGCCAACCGCCACGACGGAATTCTCGCGCACCATCAGCGGAATGCTCAGATAGCCGTGCTGCTCCTCGATCCATGTGCCGCCCCGGTATTCCTTGCCGGTGAAGAAGTTTGTCCAGATCCCCTGCGGCAGATAGTATTCCGCCCGGCTCTCATCGTTAAAGATCGGTGCCACGAGCAGGCTGTCGCCCAGCATGTACTGCTTGTCGAGATAGTGGCAGGTCTTGTCCTTTGTGAACTCAAGCACCATGCTGCGCATGGTGGGGATCCCCTGCGTGGCGGCAGTGATCGCGGTCTTGTAGAGATAAGGCATCAGTCTGGCTTTCAGGCGTGTGAAGTAGCGCAGAACATCGACAGCTTCCTCGTCATAGACCCATGGTACACGGTAGGACTGGCTTCCATGAAGCCTGCTGTGTGAGGAGAGCAGACCGAAAGCCACCCAGCGCTTGTAGACATCTGCCGTGGATGTGTGTTCAAATCCGCCGATGTCGTGCGCCCAGAAGCCAAAGCCCGACATGCACAGCGACAATCCGCCGCGCAGGCTCTCCTCCATGGACTCGTAGTCTGACCAGCAGTCGCCGCCCCAGTGAACGGGGAACTTCTGGCCGCCGACGGTTGCCGAGCGGGCAAAGAGCACTGCCTGTCCTTTGCCGCGCTTTCTCTCGAGCAGCTCGTAGACGCATTTGTTGTACAGGTACGTGTAATAGTTGTGCATTTTTCTCGGGTCAGAACCGTCATAGTAGACAGCGTCTGTCGGGATCCGCTCGCCAAAGTCCGTCTTGAAGCAGTCGACACCCATGTCGAGCAGGATCTCGAGCTTGTCCTGGAACCATTTCCATGCGGCAGGGTTTGTGAAATCCACGATCGCCATGCCGGGCTGCCACATATCCCACTGCCATACCTGACCGTTGGGGCGCCTGATGAAGTAGCCCTTTTCCATGCCTTCCCTGAATAAAACGGATTCCTGTCCGATGTACGAGTTGATCGAGAGAAAGCGCGGCAAAGGACAGGCAGTGCTC
>VSNO01000049.1 GCA_009774375.1 Lachnospiraceae bacterium | reverse complement strand
GGAGCTTTGTATAAGTTACTGGGTCCGGCTGGTGCTGCACGGCTGGGTGCTGGAGAGAAATGCCATGATCAGAGATCGCCTGACGGCAGGACTGCGTGCGGTCTGCCCCGGCGTCAGGCTGGCGCAGGCGGCGGGGGACGCCGCGCAGGGAGCGGCAAAGATCGCGGAAGCGTCCGCCAGATAAAATGATGGAGGGAACTGGAATGCAGAAATATTTGACGATGGATGTCGGAGGGACATTCGTGAAGTACAGTCTGATGGACAGGCAGTATCAGGTATACGAGGAAGGGGAGGAGCCGACGCAGAAGGATCCGGAGCGTTTTCTGGAACAGCTGCTGGCCATCGGCAGGCGCTGTGCGCGGCAGGCAGCGGGGATCGCGGTCTGCATAGGCGGCTTTATCAATCCGGAGACCGGGGAGAACACGGACTTCAGCGTGGGGAAGAATTTCACCGCCCACAATCTCAGGGACGCCTTTGGGAAGGCATCCGGCCTGCCTGTCGTGCTGGAAAACGACAGCAACTGTGCCGCGCTGGGCGAGCTGGCGGTGGGAGCGGGCAGAAAATACCGCGATTTTATCCTGCTGACGATCGGAACTGGTGTGGGCGGTGCGATCATCCACGACGGAAAGCTGCTCCGCGGGAGTCATTTCAAGGCTGGGGAGGCGGGGCTTCTTCTGGTGCAGCGGGTTGCGGACGGAGATCGCGGATATGAGTCGGCAGGCGCGACCGCGGAGTTGACACGGCGGGTATATGAGGCGATCGGGGAAAGGGTGGACGGCGTGTATATCTTTTCGCATCTGGACGATGCGCGCATTGAGTCCATTTACCGGGAATGGCTGGAGAAGCTCGCGGTTGCGGTGGGCAACACGGCTGTTTTCGTGGATCCGAAGGCCGTCCTGATCGGGGGCGGTATCTGCAGGCAGGAGCGTTTTCTGCGCGATCTGAGTGACCGCGTGTACAGCCTGTATCCGCATTTAAGAAAGTACACGCAGATCGAGGCGTGCAGTACGGGAAACCGGGCAGGCCGGATCGGCGCGCTGTCCCTGTTGCTCGCAGGGGAGGGTGCACGATCATTATGAAACAACAATCGCTATAAAAACACAGGAGGTATGCAGATGAAAACAGGAATCAAGATCGTGACGATCGGAGGCGGTTCGAGCTATACGCCGGAACTGGTGGAGGGCTTTATCAGGCGGTATGACAGACTGCCCGTGAGGGAATTGTGACTGGTGGATGTCCCGGAGGGGGAGCAGAAGATGGAGACGGTCGCGGCGCTGGCGCGCAGGATGGTCGAGAAGGCGGGGGTTCCCCTTGAGATCCACACGACGCTGAACCGGCGGGAAGCCCTTCCGGGGGCGGACTTTGTCACCACACAGCTCCGAGTGGGACGCCTGGAGGCGCGGATCAGGGATGAGCGCATTCCGCTCTCCCACGGGATACTGGGGCAGGAGACAAACGGGGCAGGAGGGCTCTTCAAGGGATTGCGCACCATTCCGGTCATCATCGATATCTGCAGGGATATCCAGGAGCTGTGCCCGGACGCGTGGCTGATCAATTTTACGAACCCGGTGGGGATGGTGCTCGAGGCGGTAAACCAGCACACTGATTTTGACAGGATCATCGGCCTGTGCAATCTTCCCTATGGGATGAAAAAGGCGGTTGCGGAGAAGCTGGGCAGACCGATGGACGAGGTGTCAGTGACGATGGGCGGCCTGAACCATATGGTGTTTGCCACCAAAGTGGAGGCGGACGGGAAGGATGTGACGCAGAGTCTGCTGACAGAGTGGGGTAACCAGAGTGTGATGAACATCACAGGCATATCATGGAATCCCGACTTTGTGCAGGCGCTGGGCGCGCTGCCCTGCTCGTACCTGCGCTATTACTTTATTATTTTTGAATGCATTTCCGCGGTTCTGTTTTTCAGCCATGCGGACAATAGCTGTCTGTATTGAAACACAACGGAGCCTGTCTGTCAAGCGCGCGGCGGCGGTGTCACTGCCGTTTCTGTGTACTTTCTTGTGCAAAATATACAATTTATTTCCACTGATTTTCTACCATGATTGATGATCGTTGTGCAGATTACCCAAATACTTTCTCTGATAGAAAAAAAAAGTTGTAAGTTTTTCTGAAATAGTATTGATATTTTATTTCAAAAGTATTATTGTTTATTTAACATAAAATTTCAAAATAAGGTTGGGACCCCACGAAAGATTTATGAAAGTTATGCTGATCTAAAGAGTTAAAAAAATTAAATAATGAAAGGATGTGTGTTATAGATGGTTAAAAAATTGCTGATGTCACTTTTCACTGTATTTGCCGCACTGGTCATCATGTTTTTTATCATCCAGAGTATGCCGGGCGATCCGGTGGATCTGATGGCGACCACGATTCAGAAGCAGCAGAATCTGCAGTATGATATCGCATACATACGTGCCAAGGCCATATTGAACTATGACCCGGATATCCCGATGGGACAGCGGTTCCTCAACTATATCACAGGCATTGTGACAGGGAATCTGGGAACCAGCATGACGTACCAGAGGGATGTCATCAGTATCGTCGGAGGCGCGCTTCCCTGGACATTCCTGATCGTCAGCATATCGCTGCTGCTGTCGTTTGCGGTCGGTGTCCTTCTGGGAATCTACATCGCATGGACGCGGAGCAGGATCCTCAATTCGGTGCTGATCGGCTACCAGTCGATCTTCGGCGCGATACCGAACTATGTGATCGGCTATCTGATGCTCTTTCTGTTCTCGGTGACGCTGGCCTGGTTCCCGTCCCGCGGAGCTTACAGCACCTCCGTCACTCCGGGATTCAACGGGGAGTTCATCCTGGATGTGCTCCACCATGCGTTCCTGCCGGTGCTCACGTACTTTGTCACCACGGTGGCGGGCTGGATCATGTCGATGAAGGCAAATTCGCTGAGCGTGCTGGGCGAGGATTATATTACCTACGCACAGGTCCGCGGGCTGCCGAAGCGCCGCATACTGATCACGTATCTGAGCAAAAATGCGCTGCTGCCGCTCATCACCAGCCTGGCAGTCAGCTTCGGACTGCTGTTCGGAGGGTCGCCCCTGATAGAGGGCATGTTCCTCTACCCCGGCGTAGGCTATTACCTGAGCAGGGCGATCGCCGCCAGGGATTATCCGCTGATGCAGGGCATGTTTTTCATCATTATCATCATGGTGGTGATCTCGAGCTTCGCAGCGGAGCTTCTGTACAAATATCTGAACCCGCATCTGAGGGACTCATAAGAGCTGCGGGCAAACTGTAAAATAAAAAAAATAAAAATTATGAGAGGAGTGGGTAGAAAAATGACGACAAAAACTGCGAAAGCGGCTGTGCGCCGGTCCAACGGGATCAGGGATTTCTTCTCTTCGATCTGGCGGAACAGGATGTCACGCGTGGGATTGTTCATCCTTGCATTTTTCCTGGCAATGGCGATCTTTGGCCCGATATTTCTGAAGAATCCCCCAGCGGATTATTTAAACCGCCTCAAGGGACCTTCGGCTGAACACTGGCTTGGCACGGATTACTCCGGCAAGGATACGCTGATACAGCTGATACTGGGTGCGAAGGACGTGCTGCTGGTTGCCTTCTATGCCGGCGCCATCTCGATCGTGATCGCCTGCACGGTGGGCATCGTGTCGGGGCTGCTGGGCGGAAAGGTTGACACGGTACTGATGCTGATCACAAATGTCATGGTGACGATTCCGAGCTTTCCGTTTACGATGGTGCTGTCGATGGTCATCTCCGTGGACAACGCGTTCATGTTCGGCGTGGTGCTGAGCATCCAGGCGTGGGCGGGACTTGCCAAGGCGATACGCTCGCAGGTGCTCATCATCAAGAACCGGGATTTCATTGAGGCGAGCCGGGTGCTGGGCATCAGCAACTTTAACATTATCATGAATGATGTCGTGCCAAATATCATTTCCTATATTGCGGTCAATTTTATCAGCATGATGAAGGAGGCGATCATGTCCGCGGTCGGACTGATGTATCTGGGGCTTGTACCGTTCCAGGGAAACCACTGGGGCATGATGATCCAGCTGTCCCTGACGGCCAGCGGCGCACTGATGGGATCCGGAGCGATCGTGTATTTTCTCGCCCCGGTAGTCTGTATCGTGCTGTTCCAGATGGGGTGTTATCTGTTTGCAACCGGTCTGGATGAGGCGCTGAACCCGAGACTCAGGACGTAGGAAGAACTGTAGAAGGAAAGGAGAGTAAGCATGGAACCAATCATCGAGATTCGCAACCTGTCCATTGATTTCAAGACGAACGGGGGAACACTGAGGGCGGTGGTCTAGGTGTCGTTGTTTCTCGTACGCGGGGAGATCGTGGGGATCATCGGGGAGAGCGGCAGCGGGAAGACGACGTTGACATCGGGTATCCTCCAGACGATCCGCACTCCGGGGCGCATTGCGGAGGGCGAGATCATCTATCACCGTAAAGACGGCAGCAAGGTGGATCTGCTGAAGCTGACGGATAAAGAATACAATAATTACCGCTGGACGGACATCACGACGGTCTTTCAGGCAGCGCAGAGCGTGCTCAATCCCACGCTGCGCATCAAGGAGCACTTTTTTGAGACAGCGGCCGCTCATGACGCGAAGATGTCAAAGGAGGATGTGCTGGCGCGGACGAAGGAACTCCTGTCCCATGTCCGGCTGGATGACCGGGTTCTGGAGAATTATCCCCATCAGCTTTCCGGGGGGATGAAACAGCGTGTCATCATCGCGCTGAGCCTCCTGCTGGAACCGGAGCTGCTGATCCTGGATGAGCCCACCACTGCGCTGGACGTGATAACGCAATGGTACATTCTGGATATCCTGCGCAAGATCCACGAGGAGCGGGGGATCACCATGATCTTCTGTACGCATGACGTCTCTATCATCGGTTCCGTAGTGGACCGGATCGCCGTCATGTACGCCGGACAGATCGTGGAGTACGGCAGGGTGGAGGACGTGTTTCTGAGTCCTGCCCACCCGTACAGCTGCGGGCTGATCCGGGCGGTGCCCTCCCTGCGGGATGACCTCTCGAAGCGGGCGGTGATCCCCGGATATCCGCCGAATCTGCTCGAGCTGCAGCCGGGCTGCAGATTTGCGCCGCGCTGTTATCTGAGAGAGCAGGGCGTCTGCGACGGAATCAAAGGAAACCTGTCAAATTTGGAAGTATTGGGTGCGTCAGAGCAGTATACGCTCTGCGCCCAGTGGAGGAAGGTGAAAGAGCATGACACCGTTGATTGAGATAAAGAACGCCGGAATTACCTTTACAAGCGGAACCGGCAGGAACAGACAGTCCATCCCGGCTCTGACAAATGTAAATCTCTCGATCCATACAGGAGAGATCATTGCGGTGGTGGGCGAGAGCGGATGCGGCAAGACGACGATGGGTAAGATGGTGGCAGGCATCCACAGGCCGACGGAGGGAGAAGTGCTCTACAACGGCAGGAATATCTGGTCTCTGAAGGGAAAGGACTATGACGATTACCGCAGGGGCGTGCAGATGGTGCATCAGGACAGCTTCGCGGCGCTGAATCCCAACAAGACGATCTTCCAGTCACTGTCGCTTCCTATTATACAGCACAAGATCGTAAAAAATGCCGCGGAGGCGGAGGAGATGCTCACAGGGCTGCTCAACGAGGTGGGGCTGAACCCGCCGGAGATTTTCCTGGAGAAGTATCCCCACCAGCTTTCCGGTGGCCAGAGGCAGCGTATCCTGCTGGCGCGCGCACTCTCCATGACGCCGAAGCTCATCGTGGCGGACGAACCGGTGTCCATGGTGGATGTGTCCCTGCGCATCTCGCTGCTGAGCCTGATGGCAAAGATGAAGGACAAACACAATGTCAGTTTTCTGTATATCACCCATGATCTGGGCACGGCGCGCTATATCGCGGCGGGAGGGCGGATCGTGGTCATGTATCTGGGGCGGATGATCGAGACGAACTCCATCCAGCAGGCGGTCACGCATCCCATGCATCCCTATTTCCACGCGCTGATATCTGCGGTGCCGGAGGCGAATCCCAGGCGGAGAAGCGAGTACGCCATGGAGCTGCCGCTGCGCTCCCTGGATATGCCCAGCCTGCTGAATCTGCCGGAGGGGTGCAAGTTTCACCCGCGCTGCCCGTACTACTGCGAGCGCTGTACCAGAGAGGAACCCGTATTACACGAAGCGAATGGAGGATTGGTAGCATGTCACAGAGCCGAGGAAATACTAAGGGAAAGAGAACAGAACAGCCAGACATCAGTCTGACCCGGGTTGTGATGTTTCTGCGCGTGATCACTGTGATGACAGGGGCGCTCTTTCTCGTCAGCACACTGTTCTTCCTGTTGTTTGAGAAGACGGCGGAGACAAATGTGGTGTGGGGGATGACGATCGGAGTCAATCTCGCGGCTGCGGCAGGAGCGTTCCTGGCGGCTGTCTTTCTGAACAAAAAGGACCGCGAGTTGACCGAGAAGGAGACCGAGCAGAAACATATATTAAAATAGCTTATATTATAAATATATTATAATAGGAAAGGAAAGATTCAATGATGACATTTCATGATATGGTATCGCGCGAAGATGTACAGAATGCCATGGAACTGTTTGACGGGTGCGCTGCAGCCGGAGAGATTCTGTACAAGCCGTTTCAGGATGCAGGCGCGTTCGAAGCCTTTTTCCTGCACCGCCGGGAAGCCGGTCTGTCGGTGGTCAGTCTGGCAGCGGAGGATGGCAGCGCATTTGCATCGGGCTGTTATGCCGCGGATGCGGACAAGGGTTACATCACTTTTGTGGCCGTTCGGCCGGACAGGAGGCGCCAGGGGATCGGCAGGGCGATCCTCAGAGAGCTGGAGCAGCGTCTGGCGGCGGTGTCCGGCGGCATGGCAAAGCGGTTTGAGATCATCTTCTTCAATCCGATGAACTTCGTGTGGACAGTGCCAGGGACGGACGGTCATGAGCATCCCAACGCGCCGGGCGTGGATGTGGCGGGGGGAGGTTATCTCTTCCTGAAAAACTGCGGCTACCGCGATTATGCCTACCAGAATTCATACCATATCGCGCTCTCGGAGTACCAGATCCCGGCCGATATCCAGCAGCGGATCAGCATTCTGGCAGAGAAGGGTATGGAGGTCGTACTCTACGACAGGGACAGACACACGGGGCTGGAGGAGCTCATGGACAGCCTGGACAACGAGCTCTGGAAGCGGGAGATCATGGAGAACGCTGCGCAGCCTGACGGCGGGAGCCCCCTGCTGATCGTCAGCCAGGGCGGAAAGGCAATGGGATTCACGGGACCGCTCTCTGTGCAGGAGAACGGGCGGGGATATTTCAGCGGCGTCGCCGTACACAACAGCTGCAGGGGCAACGGAGCCGGGAAAGTGCTGTTCAGCATGCTCTGCTCCACCCTGAAGGATATGGGGGCGTCCTATATGACACTGTTTACGGGTGAGACAAACCAGGCCAGAAATATCTACGAGGCGGCAGGGTTCCATATCGTCCGCACATGGGCGGATATGCGCCGGGAAGAAAAGTGCAAATGAATATAAAGGGATATAAAGAAAGAAGGTTGAACATATGACAGAGGATGGAAAGAAAGTGATCATGGCGATCGGAGGCCATGTCGGGGATGCGGAACTGACCTGCGGGGGTGTGCTGGCGACGGCGTCGCTGCGCGGCAGCAGGATCGTGACGGTGGCGATGACGGGCGGTGAGCGCGGCAACCCGCCGGATATGACCGTCGCAGACTACCGCCGCCAGAAGGAACAGGAGGCGCACACCTTCGCCGAAATGCTGGGCGGGGAGGCAGTGGTGTTCCCCTATGTGGACGGCGAGCTGCCGGAGTCGGATGAGGTGAAGCTGCAGCTTTGCGACGTGATCCGCAGATATAAGCCGGATGTCCTGCTGACACACTGGAAAAACAGCATGCACAAGGATCATATGGCGACGCACCGCATTGTGATAGACGCCCAGTTTTTTGCGGGGCTGCCGTCTGTTGAGCGGGAGCTTCCCGCCCACTATGCAGCAGGGCCGTATTTTGCCGAGAACTGGGAGGATGCGGAGGGCTATGTGCCCTACACGTTTGCGGAGGTGACGCCGGAGGGATTCGAACTGTGGTACAAGGCCATCTCCACCCACTGGTTTGCGGTGAACTCTCCCAGTTTCCACTACCGGGATTACTATGCGACACTGATGAAGCTGCGCGGGTATCTGTGCAGGAAGGAGTACGCGGAGACGTTTACCATCTCTGAGATTCAGAAGAAGACGATCGTGACGTCGTTTTGAGAAAAGAACTGTTTTTGAACAATAGATTGGGATGCGTGCCAGAGCGCGCGAGAGGTATCAATATGAAAAGAATGAAAAATATGAAACGAGAGAGAAACAGGAAAGTGACGGCGCTTCTGCTGGCGTCGGCGATGACAGCCGGAATGCTCGCAGGGTGCGGGCAGGACGGGGGAACACAGGGAAATGCACCCGCTTCTGCAGACGGCGATACGTCTGCGCAGGGGGCTGCGGAGGTATCCCCGAACCTGCAGGGCGTGGAGAATGAGCTGACCATGCAGGTGGAGGGCGAGGTGGATTCCGACAAGGTTCTGACCACGCTGATCAACTGCGGCGACAGCCTGTCGTTCAACGGGAACCCGTGGGACGAGGCGGCGGGGCCAAACTGGTCTATCAAGCCGTTTATGTACGATACGCTGGCACATTTCTCTCCGCTGCCGGAGCGCACCTTTGAATGCTCCCTGCTGGAGAGCTACACCTACGAGGACAAGGTGCTCACGCTGAAGCTCCTGCCGGATCTGAAGTGGAGCGACGGGAGCGTCCTGGATGCGGAGGACGTGCTGACCAACTACTACTGCCAGCTCAACTACAGTTCCCTGTGGGGGTATCTGGATACGATCGAGAAGAAGGACGATCTGACGCTGGAACTGAAGTTTTGCTCAGAGAGCCCTCTGATCCTCAACCTTGCGCTGGGCGGTTACCAGAATTTTATCTGTACGCCGGATGAGATCTATTCCAAGTGGGCAGACCAGTTTAAGGACATCGCGGACAATGAGCGCTATTTTGACGAGGAGACCAACAGGTGGAAATATACCGACGAGGGCACGGCCAGGATAACGGAAGTGAACCAGGATATGCTCGCGTACAAGCCGGTGCCCGAGGATGTGGTCTGCAGCGGCCCGTATGTCATCAGCAGCCACAACACGTCCGAGATCATGTTTTCGATCAACGAGCAGTACCGCAAGAAGCCGCTGATCACATCCATCCGCGGGTTGAACCCGGGCGACAGCCAGGCGTTTCTGACCGCGATACTGGCGGGGGAGTACACCATTGAGAACGGCGGGCTGAACACGGATACCTCCGCGCAGATCGACGGAAAGTTCGGTGATACCATGCGCAAGGTGTTTGTGCCGGAGCTGAGCCAGATCGGCTACACCATGAACACGCAGATCTATCCGCTGGACAAGCTGGAGGTGCGCCAGGCTATCTCGAAGGCGATCGACCGCCAGAGCCTGCTGGCAGTATCGGAGCCGGGAAGCTTCAGCGGCAGCGCGGAGAATGCAGGACTGATCCCCTCCTTTGAGGAAGGTTTCCTGAAAGAAGGCTTTAAGGATACGCTCATCAGCTACAGCTATGATCCGGAAGGCGCTGCACAGCTGCTCGAATCGATCGGGTGGAGCAGGGACGGCAGCGGCAAGTGGGTGGATGAGAGCGGCACAGCTCCTGCCATCACCATCGCGACGATCGGCACATGGCCGTCCTTTATGATGACCGGCGAGGCGATCGCGACAATGCTGACGGAGTTTGGCCTGAACATTGATTTCCAGCCCATGGACTTCGGTGTCTGGTCTACACATGCCACCAGCGACGAGAAAATGATGGTGTGTACTTTTGTGGCGGGCGCGCCCACGTACGCGTATCCGTGGGAGTGCTTTAACGACCTCTTCAATGCCAATGTCCGCACCGGATGGCAGGCTTTTGAGGGCAAGGACAAGATTTTTACGGATCCAGTCACCAATGAGGAGTACAATACCACAGAGATGCTGACGGAGCTTTTCAACACGACGGACGAGGCACGCAGGACGGAACTGATCGAGGATTTCATGACACTGTCAAATCATCTGTGCGGCTACGTGTCCGTGATCGAGAAGACAGCGCCGACGCGCATCTATGACACCAGTCTGCATCTGGCGGAGACAGAGATGAATGCCGTGCAGGCAAACTATTACTATTTCGGTGATCTCAATACGATGATCGCAAAGATGCTGGCGGACGATCTGATCTATTTTGTGAAGGAATAAGGCAATGGGCTGCTGGCTGCGGACGGTGTATAGCGCCGTCTGCGGCAGTGCGCTGCAGGAAGGGAGTTGTTATTTATGAACCAATATTTGTCGGGACTGATGACGGAGACGGTCAATCCGAACACGATAGGCATTGACGAGTGTTCGACAGAAGAGATTCTGCGTCTGATCAACGCGGAGGACGCGTGTATTCCAGGGGCGGTTGCCAGCGAGATCCCCAATCTGACGCAGGCGGTCGATCTGGCATACGGGGCATTGAAAGGGGGAGGACATATGTTCTATGTCGGCTGCGGTACGTCCGGGAGGCTGGGCGTGCTGGACGCCTCGGAATGTCCGCCTACATACGGTGTGGATCCGGAACTGGTGCAGGGATATATCGCCGGGGGAGATGAGGCGCTGCGCAGGGCCGTGGAGGGAAGTGAGGACGATGCGGAAGCCGGTGCGCGGCTGGTGCGGGATCTGGGCATCACGTCGCAGGATGTGCTGGTGGGCATCACTGCCAGCGGTGCGGCGCCTTATGTGCTGGGGGCTACCACGGAGGCAAAGCGCCAGGGGGCGGTCTGTATTGCTGTGGTGAACAACCACGGTTCCAAGCTGGAGGGGCTCTGTGACGTGACAGTCGCGCCGGTTCCCGGACCGGAGGTGATCATGGGCAGCACCCGGATGAAAGCGGGGACGGCGCAGAAGATGGTGCTCAATATGCTGTCCACATCTGTGATGGTGAAGCTGGGCAAGGTCTACAACAATCTGATGGTGGATCTGCAGGCCAGCAACCAGAAGCTCTATGACCGCTCACTGCGCATCATCTGCTCCACGACGGACGCTACGCCGGAGACGGCACAGGAGTATCTGGACAGGGCAGGCGGGAGCGTGAAAACGGCGATCATGATGCTCAAGACAGGGCTGGACAGGGAGGCGGCGCAGCGGATGCTGGAGCAGAACGAAGGCCGACTGAAGTGGGCGATCGATGCATGCTGCAGGCAGAGCGGTGTCTGAGACATTCTCGTGGAAGGAAGGATCAGAAAGATATGGTGAGAAATGGAATTGACTGCATTGAGCAGTACGACAGCCTGTTTCAGGGCAGGCGCCTGGGGCTGATCACATCCGTGACGGGGCTGACAGCCGGATTTGAGAGCACGATCCAGGTGCTGCACCGGCGTTACGGGCTGGCTGCGCTGTTTTCGCCTGAGCACGGGGTGCGCGGGGATGTCCCTCCGGGAGAACTGGTGGATACGTATCAGGATCCGGTCACAGGGATCGTTGTCTACAGCCTGTACCGCAGGGACTCCAAGCGCATGACAAAGGAGATGCTCGACGCTGTGGATGCCGTGGTCTACGATATGCAGGATGTCGGCGCGCGGTACTATACTTTTCTCTACACCATGCTCTATGCGCTGGAGGACTGCGCAGAGGCGGGGAAGGATTTTATCATACTGGACAGGATGGATCCGCTGGGAGACAGGGTGGAGGGCAATGTTTTAAGAGAGGAGTTTTCGTCCTTTGTGGGCGGATTTCCGCTGGCCATGCGCTACGGACTGACGATCGGGGAGTTTGCGCGGATGGCAGTGGACAGGCTGGGACTGACAGTGAAGCTGACGGTCGTGCCGGTGGAGGGCTGGCAGCGGGCGATGCTCTTTCCGGATACGGGAAGGTGCTGGATCCCGCCCTCCATGGGGCTGCCCACTTTTGAGGCTGCCCTGCTGTACCCGGGGCTGTGCCTGTTTGAGGGCACGAATCTCTCTGAGGGGAGGGGAACCAGTTTTCCGTTTGTGGAGGTCGGTGCGCCCTTTGCGGATGCGCAGAAGCTGGCACAGGCGATGCAGGGTAAAAAGCTTGCGGGTGTGGCATTTACGCCGGCCTATTTCGTGCCGGCAGCGTCCAAATTTGCAGGGCAGGCCTGCCAGGGCGTGCACATCCACGTGACGGATGCCCATGCAGTGTCCGCTGTGAAGGTCGGGATCACATTGCTGTATGAGATCATGGACCAGTGCGGCGCGGAGGCGTATTTCCTGCCTGCTGCCAGGGAGGGCGGCAGGCAGTTTGTTGAACTGCTGTGCGGGTCGGATGTGCTGACCAGGCAGCAGAGATCCGCTGGGGAAGTGCTTGCGGCGTTTGAGCAGGAGAGCGCGGAGTTTGCAAAGCAGAAACGGCAGTATCATATGTATGGATAATGGACAATAATGGCAAAACTGTCTTCTCTGCTCGATTTGTTGACAATGCGCAGGACAGGGAAAGGAAAAGGGAAAAGAAAGATGGAGATGGATTTGCGCGCAAAGATCGGCCAGATGCTCATGACGGGTATTTCCTCGACGGAGGTGACGCAGGAGTTTGAAAGGCTGGTGGAGGCGTATCAGATCGGCAATGTCATACTTTTTGACAGAAATATAGAGAGCACAGAGCAGCTTCGGCGCCTCTGCCGGGAAATTCAGGAGGTTGTGCAGAGGCATACCGGACACATGGCGCTGATCGCCATAGACCAGGAGGGCGGCGCTGTGTCGAGGATGCCGGAGGATGCCGTCAACATGCCCGGCGCCATGGCGCTGGCGGCGACCGGGAATCCCGGTTCGGCCTACGAGGCCGGGCGGTTCACGGGGGAGGAGCTCCGCTCGATGGGGGTCAATTTTAACCTGGCGCCGGTTGTGGACATCAATACCAACCCTGCCAACCCGGTCATTGGCAGCCGCTCCTTCGGGGACACGCCTGAGACGGTCATCCGCTATTCGCTGGAGATGATCCGCGGGCTCCAGGAGGGCGGCGTGCTGTGTGCCGTCAAACATTTTCCAGGCCACGGCGACACCGCTGTTGACTCCCATGTGGGGCTCCCGGTGGTGGAGAAAACCCTTGCAGAGCTGGAGGAGACGGAACTGCGTCCTTTTGCCGCCGCGGTCGCGGCAGGCGTTGACGCGGTGATGACCACACATATCCTGTTTCCGGGACTGGAGCCGGAACAGATTCCGGGCACGATGTCCAGGGCGGTCCTGTCCGGGCTGCTGCGCCGGAAGATGGGATTCCAGGGAATGATCATCACGGACTGCATGGAGATGGGGGCGGTCGCCATGCATTATGGAACGGCCGCAGGCGCGTGCAGGGCAGCGGCGGCAGGGGCAGACATGCTGTGCATCTCCCACACATCCGCGCTGGCAGCGGAAACAGCCGGGCGGATCTATGAGGCCGTATGTGCCGGGGAGCTGCCGCAGGAGCGGATTGAGGATGCCGCGGCACATGTCCTCGCGTGCAAACGCAGGGCGGCGGAGTATGCCGCGCGGCCGCTGGCAGTGGACTTTGCCGCGGGGCGGCGGCTTGCGGAGCGCCTCGTGCGGGAGAGTCTGACACTCGTGCGGGGACAGCTGTTTCCGCTGGGGGACAACCCGCTGTTTCTGGGGTGTTATGCCTACCGTTCCACGCTGGCTTCCAGCAGCCCGGACCAGCGGCTTAGTTTTGCAGGATTTATGCAGGAACGGTTTGGCGGCCGCGCGGCCGTGACGGCGGTAGATCCGAAACCGGAGGAGATCGACCGCTGTGTGGCGCTGGCTGCAGGTCATGACTGCGTGGTCATAGGCACATACAACGGACATATGAACCGCGGCCAGATCGATCTGGCAAACCGTATCTGCAGGGAGACTGAGGCGGCCGTGATGGTGGCGGCGCTGCGCGATCCTTATGATATCGCGCTGATCGATGAGCGCGCCTGCTGTGTGGCGGCGTATGCGTATTCCAGGCAGTGCTTTACGGCGCTTGCGGATGCCCTGGCCGGCCAGGAGTCCATGCGGGGGCTGGCGTAATATTCATAATATGGAAGAAAGAGGACAGGGAAAACGAGTAAGGAACCAGCCGCAGGGGAAGAACCCCTGCGGCCTTCTATTTATAAATACAGTGACATTTTTTTGAAAATATGTTATATTTTCTTTGATATGCAGATGTATGAGGATAACATATTCAGGAAAGAATTGGAGGATGAGGTTTTTATGGCGGCATATTTATTTGCACATTTTATCGGAGAGGGAAAGAATGGGGAACAGGTCTATTTTTCTGTGAGCAAGGACGGACTGCACTGGAAGGATCTGAACGATGGAAATCCGGTTCTTTTGTCACAGACCGGCACCTGCGGCGTGCGGGATCCGTTTCTGGTGCGGCATCCGCTGACCGGTACGGTTTATCTGATCGCCACGGATCTGCGCATCGAAGCCGGGAAAGGCTGGGAGGCCGCACCGGAGAAAGGGAGCAGGAGTATTATCGTATGGGAAACGGATGATTTCGTGCACTGGTCAAAGGAGAGGAGCTGCGAGGTCGGAATCCCCGCCGCAGGATGCGTCTGGGCGCCCGAGGCGGTATTTGACAGGGAAAAGGACGCTTTTCTGGTATTTTTCGCGTCAAAGGTAAGCGGTAAACATCGGATCTATGCTGCTTATACGAAAGATTTTGAACAGTTTTCCGACACGTTCCTGTATATGGAGAAAGAAAAGGATGTGATCGATACGACAATACTGGAGGACAATGGACTGTACTATCGGATCTCCAAGGATGAGACGGACAAGAGGCTGATGATGGAACGATCAGATTCCCTGACCGGGGAGTTTGTCAGGATAGACTCCCCGGTATTGGATGATCTGGTGGGTGTCGAGGGGCCGGAGGGCTACCGCATGCCGGATGGCAGGACATGGTGTCTGATCGCGGACCAGTTCCAGACTGGAAAGGGATATCTGCCCATGCTGGCAGAGGATCTGGCATCCGGCAGTTTCAGGATCCTGTCGCCGCATGAGTACGATATGGGGAAAACAAAAAAGCGCCACGGAGGGATCTTACAGATCACGGATGAGGAATATCAGAGGCTTCTGACATGGTATGACAGAAAAAATCCTGTGCTGGAGGGTCTGTACGCAGACCCGGAGCTGTATTACGAGGACGGGACTTTCTATCTCTACCCTACGACGGACGGCTATCCGCACTGGTCGGGGGATGAATTTTATGTGTTTACGTCAAAGGACGGCATTCATTTTGAAAAGGGGGCGCGCATCCTCGATGTCTCTTCGGATCAGGTCCTGTGGGCAGTGGGAAGCGCGTGGGCGCCCTGCATCGCGAAAAAGGGCAGTCGATACTACTTCTATTTCTGCGCAAAGAATCAGGAAGGAACGTCCTGCATCGGAGCTGCTGTCGCGTCGTCGCCGACAGGGCCTTTTATTGCGATGGACGCACCGATGGTGACGATGGAGATGATGGGGAGGAACGGGATCCGGATGTCCCAGACGATAGACCCGTCTGTTTATCAGGAGGACGGCGACTACTATCTGCTGTTTGGCAACGGGGAGGCTGCAGTCGCCAGGCTGTCTGACGACATGGTACATATCGAGGAGGATACACTGCAGAATATCCGGGGACTCAAAGATTTCAGGGAGGCGGTCACTGTCCTGAAGAGGAACGGCATGTACCATTTCACATGGTCGTGTGACGATACGGGAAGCGAGGACTACCATGTTAATTACGGCGTGTCCGATTCGTTGTATGGACCGGTGACATTTATCAATACAGTTTTGGAAAAAGATGCTGCACGGGATATCCTGGGAACGGGACATCACAGTATTATGAAGATGCCGGAGACGGATCAGTACCGGATCGCATATCACCGCTTCGGGACGCCTCTGGATCAGTATCAGGAAGGAAAGGGCTGGCACAGGGAAGTGTGCGTGGCGCCGCTGATGTTTGACGAGGATGGCTTTATGCTGCCGGTCATGGTTCTGTAGGATTTTTGGGAGAAGCGTTATGGATAGATTAGAAGAGTTATCTCTGAGAATTGAGCAATTTAATAAAGACAGGGAATGGGACCAGTTTCATTCCCCGTCAAACCTGGCCAAGTCGATTTCGATCGAGGCGAATGAACTGCTGGAGTGCTTTCAGTGGAATGACACGGAGTATGATCTGGAGGATGTCTTAAAGGAACTTGCCGATGTGACAAACTACTGTTTACAGATGGCACAGGTGCTCGGTGTGGACATCATTGATATCGTGAATCAGAAGATGGACATTACTGAAAAGAAATATCCGGTTGATAAGGCAAAAGGGGTATCGACGAAATACGATAAGCTCTGAAAAACGCGTTCCAGTAAAATCCATTTACGATTTTTGTCCGGTTTGTCTTTTCATAGCCTGAAATATGTGATATACTATCAACGAATGAAGAGTAAAATATGAGCAAAGTGACGGGAAACAGCTGTTTTCCTGATCAGATCGCAACCGCAGGGCGGTGAAACCGCCCTGTATTTTATGCACACGGGCGTCCAAAGGAAATATGTCATCAAACCGATCAATCGGTTCGCTGACGGACGCCCGGCGCGCGAGCAGGAGAAGAGGACTCATCCCTGCTCGATCGCACACAGGCAAGGATAAAGAGAACAGAGAGGGAGTTACAGGCATTATGGCGAGATTACCGGTCAGTGTATGTATGATCGCAAAGAATGAGGAGCAGTACATAGAGCAGTGTCTCAGAAGGCTATTGCGGTATAACATGGAGATCGTGGTGGTTGATACAGGTTCCACGGACAATACGAAGGAGATCGCGGCGAAATACACAGATAAGCTGTTCGAATTTGCGTGGTGCGATGATTTTAGCGCAGCCAGGAATTTTGCGGTATCCAGGGCATCTAACAACTGGATCCTCATACTGGACTGTGATGAGTATGTACAGGAGATCGACGTGGCAAAGCTGCGCACCTGTATGCAGAAATATCCGAGAAATGTCGGGGTCGCAGAGATCAGAAATGTCTACACGGTAACGGAGGGCGGTGCTTCGGAAGAACGCATTCAGATCAATGAGGTTCCCCGGTTTTTCAACAGGAATTATTATGAGTACCGTTTTCGGATCCATGAGCAGATCCTGCCCAAAAAGTCAGACGATTATGATGAGATGACACTGGAGACTTTTCACCTTCCGGTTATCGTCAAGCATTATGGGTATGACATTCCAGAGCAGGAAATGATAGAAAAACAGAAGAGAAATCTAAAACTTTTATTAAATTCCGTCGGCGAGACAGAAGGAATGGACGATTATGTCTATTTTCAGATCGGCCAGTCCTACAATGTGCTCGAAGATTATGGGAAGGCGATCGAGGCATATGATATGTGCCTGGAGGTGAACCGCAACCCGGAGAAAAAGTTCATGAGCAGCTGTCTGGAATCCTATGCGGACTGCCTGATCAGGATCGGCAGTCCGGAGGCGGCATACAGGCTGCTCGACATGAACAGGGCGTATCTGACGACGACAAAGCTCCGGTATCTCTTTGGCAGGGCTGCGCATATGTGCGGGGATGATGAGACGGCGATCGGCTTTCTGACGGGGATCACGGAGGAGGCGGATTTTGAACGCCTCGGAGAGAATGCTTTTGATGTCTATGCGAGAATCTTCGCTATATATAAGGAAGCGGGACAGACGCAGATGCTTCGTCTGTACATGGACCGGCTGGATGACTTTGGCAAACGGCATGGCAAACGGATTAGCTTTGGGGGAAAGGAGGAGCCGGACGAAACATGATAGAAGTGACAAAGATCAATGGGACGAAGCTTTTGGTCAACACAAGCCTGATCGAGACGGTCGAGGAGACACCGGATACGGTGATTACGTTAACCGATGGCAAGAAAATCATTGTCAAAGAGAGCAGGTATGAAGTCAGGAACCTGGTAAGATCGACGAGACAGGAATATTTTAAAGGGATCCTGAATGCGGAGACTTCATAAGATTGTTTGAACAGTAACGTAAATTGAGAAAATTTGAGAAAATTTTCAGAAAATTGTTGCAATTTATGTAACCTTACAGTATGATATACATATGGAGAAAAGGCATACGGGATCATACTGTGCCTTTTGAACAGATTGAAACTTAACGAAAAAGGGGTGTGTAAAAGTGGATATAGCGTCTTTAGTGGGAATGATCGTATGCTTTGTGCTGGTTTTGTATGGTATGATCGACTCGGCAGGCGGTGTCGCCGGATTTGGATATTTTGTCAATCTGCCGTCAGCGCTGATTACTTTTGGAGGATCTTTCTTCGCGACGATGATGTCGGTGAGTATGCCAAACTTTGTCGGCGGTCTGAAAAGCATCGCATTGATCTTCAAACCGGTCAATGTCAATGTCCCGGAGATGATCGCGAAAATTATCGAGTTATCCAACGTTGCGAGAAAGGAAGGCCTCCTTTCCCTGGAAGAGGCAGCGGGAAATCTTGAGGATGAATTTATGAAAAAGGGCATTATGCTGATCGTAGACGGTACGGATCCGGAACTGGTAAGAGGGATCCTGGAGACGGAGATGAACAGTATCGATGCCAGACATAAGCTGAGATCTGGTTTTTGGGACAATCTGGGTGCCATGGGTCCTGCGTGGGGTATGATCGGTACGCTGGTTGGTCTGATCTGTATGTTGAACAACATGTCTGATCCGACATCGATCGGACCGAAGATGGGTGTTGCGCTGATCACGACATTCTACGGTTCGATGCTTGCCAACTGGATCTGCACGCCGACATCGGGCAAGCTGCAGGCGAACAATACCGTGGAGATGCAGGCAAAAGAGATCATGATAGAGGGGCTTCTCTCCATACAGGCAGGTGAAAACCCGCGCGTGATCGAGGAAAAGCTCAAATCGTTCCTGTCACCTAAGGAGAGACCTTCACAGGAGGAGAACGGAGCAGGAGCTGGAGGTGAGGCTTAATGGCGAAGAAGAAAGAAGAGTTCAAGCTCCCGCCTGGAACTCCGGCGCCATGGATGAGTACCTTTTCGGACATGATGACACTGCTGATGTGTTTCTTTGTGCTTTTGTTCTCGATGTCAGAGGTTGACGCGGCCAAATTCGAGGAAGTCGCGAAATCCTTTCAGTCGACCATCAGTATCTTCAGGGCTGGCTCGAAAGCGGTTGGTGACGGTATCCTGGTGAGTAACGGCGTGAGTCAGCTGAACATGCTTGACGAGTACATAAATTCAAGCGGTAAGACTGCGGAGGCGGATGCTTCGATCGAGGATCCGACAAAGCCGGGCGGCGCTGCGGAAGATAAGCTGCAGGAGGCGGCCGCGGAGCTTGAGCTGTCGCAGGAGGAGGTCGAGTCGCTGAGGGATGCAATCTCCGAGCTTGAGGAGGAGAAGATGAAGCTCTCGGAGGAGCTTGCGGAGAAGATCGAGGAAGCGCTCGCTGAGAATATGATGACAGACCAGGTGGATGTGGACTTCAATGCAGATTATGTTACCCTTACGTTAAACGGCGCCTTTCTGTTTGATTCCGGAAGGGCGGACATCAAGCCGGATGCCGTGCCGGTCCTGAATAAGATCGGCGTGCTGCTCGCAAAGTATGCGGATTCGGAGATCGAGATCGAGGGACACACCGATTCCGTGCCTTTGAACGGGGGCCGATATGAGAATAATGACGTGCTCAGCAGTTACAGGGCTTTGGCGGTCTTTGATTATCTGAAAGAAAATGCGGCGCTTGATCCGGGGATCGTGAAACATTCCGGCAGAGGGGAATATATACCGATCGCGGACAATACGACACCCGAGGGAAGAGCTAAGAACAGACGGGTCGAGATAAAGATATACAATGCGTTAAGTGCGCGTTAATGAAGGGAGAAAAGAAAAATGAAACGAAATCTGTTGTCAATTATCATTCTGGCTTTGCTGGTTGTCAACATTGTTCTGTCAGCGATCATGATGGTGAGTGTATCAAGCGCTTCCAAGAAGACAGCATCGCTTGTGGCTGACATCTCAGCGCTTGTCGGGATTGAGATTAACGGACTGCCGGAGTCAGACCTCACGACAAATGTATCCATGGCTGACACTGCTGTTCACAATGTCGAGGGAGAGCTGACCATTCCATTGAAGAAGGGTGAGGATGGTGCGGATCACTATGCGGTAGGCAGTGTGTCGCTGTCGCTGGATACCAAGAATAAGGATTACAAGAATTATTCTGAGACGATGTCTGAGATGGATGGGATCATCAAGGATATTGTGTTTGCAGTCATGGGAAATTATACAGTGGATGAGGCGAGAAGCAGCTCTGAAGCGATCAAGGCAGAGATTCTTACACAGCTTCAACAGCGTTTTGATTCGACATTTATATACAGTGTGTCATATAATTTCCTTTACAATTAAGGTCTGATCAATGCGTCGGACGACAGGACAGACCACGAAATAATGCGAGAAGAACAGGGGAGTCAGGAAGTAATAGTACGATGAATATGTAGGGGGTGATTAACTACATGGGAGAGGTATTATCGCAAAGCGAAATAGACAGTTTGCTGGCAGCTTTGAGCTCTGGTGAACTCGATGTGGAGGATATGCAGGAGAAGGACGAGCGACAAGCCAAGAATTATGACTTTAGCCGGCCTGCAAAATTCTCGAAAGAGCATTTAAGAACTTTAAACATGATTTTTGATCATTATGGAAGACTGTTATCAACAAACCTCCCAGTATACCTTAGGAAAAATGTACAGGTTAGTGTGGCGAGTTCTGAGACCGTAACTTTTGCAGAGTTTTCCAATGCTTTATCCAATCCGGTATTGCTTACAGTCGTCAATTTTTCGCCGATGCCAGGCACGATCATCATGGAATTGACGAGTGGGCTGGGATATGCGATCATAGACCGGATGCTTGGAGGCCGGGGAGAAGCGCTTGACAAGACAAGGGATTTTACAGAGATCGAGATGAGCATCATAGAGCGGATCATGGTCATCTGTATGCAGCTTCTCAGGGAACCGTGGAAAAATGTTGCGGAGGTAAATCCGTATCTCGAAAGGATCGAGACGAACCCACAGTTTGCCCAGATCATATCACCGAATGATATGGTGGCGCTTGTGACCATGAATGTCAAGATCGGTGATGTGGAAGGTTTGATGAACGTGTGTCTTCCATTTTTCACGCTGGAAAGCGTTATGGACCGGCTGAATACGAAGTTCTGGTACTCCAGCCTCCAGAAGATGGATGACGAAGATTATGAGCAGTTTATCGAGTCGATGATACGCAGAGTGGATGTTCCTGTCAAGGCTGTGCTCGGAAAGAGTGTCATAACAGTCAACGATTTTGTGAATATACAGGTGGGCGACATCATACGGCTTGATTCCAAGGTCGATGACGAACTCGATGTGTATGTGGGGGATATCAGGAAATTTAGCGCTGTGCCGGGAGCAAGCAAAGAGGCATACGCAGTAAGGATAACATCAGTAGTGAGGGAGGAGGAATAAGACAATGGATGGTATGTTATCTCAGGATGAGATCAATGCATTGTTGAACGGTGTAGATTTGTCAGCGGATTCCGGGGTGGCAGATACGGCGGCATCTGCAGGGGGGAGTTCGGACGGGATAGAACTCACCGATATAGAAAAAGATGCGATAGGGGAAGTGGCCAATATCAGTATGGGTACTTCCGCCACGACACTTTTTTCTCTTGTAAATAAGAAGGTAAATATCACAACGCCTGTTGTGGAGATGTGCAACTGGCAGGATGTGCTGGATGCTTATGAGAGACCCTGCGTGTTTATTCAGATCAAATACACAGTCGGTTTGAACGGTACCAATATTCTGGTATTAAAAGAGCACGATGTAAAGGTTATCACTGATCTTATGATGGGCGGTGATGGCACGAATGTTGAGGGAGAACTCAGCGAGCTCCATCTGAGCGCGATCTCTGAGGCAATGAATCAGATGATGGGATCATCGTCGACATCACTTTCCTCCATGCTCGGCAAGACGATCGATATCAGCCCGCCAGAGTCAAGCCTTGTTGACCTTCATTCCAAGGATCCGGGAGAGCTTTCACCGTTCCTCGAAGACAGATTTGTCAAAGTTTCATTCAGACTGCAGATCGACGATCTGGTGGACTCCACACTGATGCAGCTGTATCCGCTTGATTTTGCGAAATCAGTTTACGAGACCTTTATGGCACAGCAGATGGGCGGAGGCTCTGAGCCAGCGCCAAGTCCAGCACCAGCGCCGGCAGCGCCAAGTCCAGCACCGGCTCCAGCGCCAGCGCCGGCTTCTGCAATGCAGCCTCAGGCTGGCATGGATATGGGCATGCAGCCGCAGATGGGAATGCCCCAAGGCGGATATGGTATGCAGCCACAGATGGGAATGCCTATGGGATACGGCATGCAACCGCAGATGGGAATGCCCATGGGATATGGCATGCCAAATGTAAGCATACAGCCTGCACAGTTCCAGAATTTTGCGCCGGGACAGGGTGAGATGGTAAGTGCGGAGAGCATTGGCCTGATCAGGGATGTTCCGCTGGAGGTAACAGTAGAGTTGGGAAGGACCAGCAAATCTATTTCGGATATTCTGGAGTTTGCCCCTGGTACTATTATAGAGCTCGACAAGATTGCCGGCGAACCGATCGATGTTCTTGTAAATGGCAAATTTGTTGCAAAAGGTGAAGTTGTTGTTATCGAGGAGAGCTTCGGTGTGAGGATTATGGAAATAATTAAATAAAATAGATTATTTCAGGTTGAGTTTTGATTTTTGATTGTAGAAAGGACAAGATTGATTATGGGGAAGAGAATATTGATCGTAGACGATGCTGCTTTCATGAGAATGATGATTAAGGATATACTGACAAAGAACGGATATGAGATCGCTGCTGAGGCTGAGAATGGAAAGATCGCGGTTGACAAGTACAAGGAGTCGTCACCGGATCTGACACTTCTTGATATCACGATGCCTGAGATGGATGGCATCCAGGCACTCAAGGCGATCAAGGCGGTTGATCCGGGAGCAAATGTGATCATGTGTTCTGCTATGGGACAGCAGGCGATGGTCATCGAGGCGATCCAGTCCGGAGCAAAGGACTTTATCGTGAAGCCTTTCCAGGCGGAGCGCGTTCTGGAGGCTGTCAAGAAAGTTGTAGGCTAGAGAGTATGCTTTTGTCATCGACATCAAAAAGGTTTGACTCCATTGGACAGTTGTTGACTGTAACACTGATATTCATATTTGTCCTGGCACTTACATATTTTGCCACGAAGCTCACTGCAGGTCTTCAAAAAGGGAGACTTGCAGGTTCTAATGTGGAGATAATGGAGACCTTTAAGATAGCGCCGACCAAATATATACAGGTTGTGAGAGTCGGAAAGAAATATTTTTCTTATGTGGTCTGTAAGGATACAGTCACCCTGCTGGGAGAAATGACGGAGGAAGATATCACACCGCCTGGCGGGGAAGAAGCGGAATCTGCAGCCAGTATCAATTTTAAGGAAATATTTGACAAATTTAGGAAGCAGCAGTGAGATGAAGAATAAGAGCAAAGAATACAAGATCGGACGGGAGCTTAGGAAAATCGCGTACATGCTCTGCATGGTGGCGATGATATTCCTGGCGGATATCGCTGTGGTCCGTGCGACGAGCGAGGATGACGGCGCGCGCGCAGAGCAGATACTGGACAACAGTCTGGAGGACGAAGAGAACCGGACAAACCTGAATGACGCGGGTACGGCCCAGACCGGTGAAGATCTAAAGGAACTGAATATCGCCAACAGGTTCACGGTTACATATGACAGTGGTAACGGGGAACTCAACGGAAATCTGAGAATACTGCTGATACTGACAGCGATCGCGGTATTGCCGATCCTGCTGGTGACGCTCACATCGTTCACCAGAATACTCATCGTACTGCATTTTACGAGACAGGCACTAAATACACAATCAGCGCCTCCCAATCAGGTGCTGATCGCTATTTCTTTGTTTCTCACCTTCTATATCATGCAGCCGGTGTTTGGAAAGATCTATACGGAGGCGGTCGTGCCGTATGATGCGGGCGAGATCGGGTTTGAGGAGGCAGTCCAGATCGCGGCAGATCCCATGAGAAATTTTATGTTCGAGCAGACGCAGAGGGATGATATCAATGTTTTTATGCAGATATCGAACACGGCGTGGGACGGGGAGACGCTGGCACAGGTGCCGACGACCGTTTTGATCCCGTCCTTTATTGTCAGTGAACTCCGCACAGCCTTTATCATTGGATTTATGATCTATGTGCCGTTTATCGTGATCGACATGGTTGTGGCATCGGTTCTGATGAGTATGGGTATGATGATGCTGCCGCCTACGACGATTTCCATGCCGTTTAAAATACTGCTGTTTGTGCTGGCGGATGGATGGAATCTGGTGATCGTATATCTGGTGCAGACTTTTTAATGATACAGACCTGATCCTTGTGATGCAGAGGTTCAGGGTTTTGTGAATAAAGGGGGATGGGAATAAATGTCGACAGAGATGGTAACAGATGTCATGAAGGAAGGGCTGTTCGTAGTGCTCAAAACGGCAGCGCCTCCGCTGATCGTATCGCTGGTGATCGGCCTTGCTATCAGTATTTTTCAGACAGTGACATCCATTCAGGAACAGACGCTTACTTTCGTTCCCAAGATCGTGGGTATGTTTCTCTGTCTGATGCTTCTGGGGGACTGGATGCTGAATAATATGACAACCTACATGACAGATTTATGGCAGAATTTTTCTGTGTATATCAGATGATGAAAGGGAGTATGGCTGCACAGTATGGTAAATTTATCTATTTCCATGTCCGAATTGGAATATTTTCTGTTTGTGTTTGTGCGGATCGCGAGTTTTATCTTTGTGGCTCCCTTTTTTAGCACCAGAGGTGTGCCAAACAATGTCAAGATCACGTTGAGCGTGTTTGTTGCCTATATTATGTACAACTTTGGACCGGAACACATTTATCCGGAATACAATACCATACTTGGATTTGCCACAGTTGTGTTGAAGGAAGTGTCGGTGGGTCTGCTGATCGGATTGGCAGCCCAGATGTGTACTTCCATTGTTTTATTTGCGGGAAGGATCATCGACATGGAGGTGGGACTTTCCATGGCAAATGTGTTCGATCCCACCACAAACCAGCAGGCTTCCATCACGGGAGCACTGATGCAGTATGGTGTGATGATGATACTGTATACAACGGGGTTGCACAGATACCTGATCAAGGCACTGATGGAGACTTTCATATTGATACCTGTCAGCGGTGTCCACATCAATACGGACAGGCTGCTGGAATCCCTCATTCTGTTTTTGAGTGACTATATCATCATCGGATTTCGGGTATGTCTGCCTGTTTTTGCCAGCATCACGCTGATGAACATCGTATTGGGTCTGCTGGCAAAGCTTGCACCGCAGATGAATATGTTTTCTGTCGGTATCCAGCTCAAGCTGCTGGCGGGACTCAGCGTTATCATGGTAACGATCACACTGCTTCCTGATGTCTGCAATTTTATCACGACACAGATCCAGCTGCTGATCGTCTCAATGGTGGAGGGCATGATGTGATATTAGAATATGATCTGCAGTTTTTTGCCCAGGAAGGACCGGGCGGAGAGAAGACAGAGGAGCCGACATCCAAGAAAAAGGCGGATACCCGTAAGGATGGCAAGGTTCCCAAAAGCAAAGAGCTGTCGAGCGGGGTGGAGCTGATCGCGCTCTTTTTGATATTGAAGTTCTGGATCGGCCGTATGGGCGAGAATTTCATGGAGCTCTTTGGCAGGATCTATGAAAAGATGCCGGCGTTCACGACGTATTGGGATGGACGTATCGTGAAGGAGGACTACAAGGTACTGATCAACAGCGTATATCTGGAGCTGTTAAAGCAGCTGCTGCCCTTTTTCATCGTCGGTCTGGTCATTGCGGTCGGAATCAATATGCTTCAGTTCAGATTTCAGATCTCGACGAAGCCGTTGAAACCCAAGTTCAGCAAGCTCAATCCCATATCGGGTGCGAAGAGGCTGTTTTCCAAGGACAAAATCATTGAGCTTTTGAAGTCGATCGCGAAGGTCATTCTGATCATGGCGATCGTGTATTCGACCATAAAGAACGATTGGGTATATCTGGTTCAGTTTTATGGCATGTCTCTGAATCAGGCGATCGAGCTGATCGGCAGTGTCGTGATCAACATGGGACTCAAGATCTCCCTCATATTTATGATCGTGGCGTTCGCGGATCTGTTTTACCAGCGCCGCAAGTTCAACAATGACATCAAGATGACAAAGCAGGAAGTCAAGGACGAGTACAAGAACGCAGAAGGAGATCCGCAGATCAAGGGAAAGATCCGCGCCAAGATGCGCGAGGCG
>VSNO01000048.1 GCA_009774375.1 Lachnospiraceae bacterium | reverse complement strand
CAGCCAAATGACAAGCTTGCTACTCTATGCTCTTTTTCCTAGAGTCAAACAGAAAGAATTAACGTCGTTTACTATAATAATCGTACTTAACGCAGTTCCATGACTTCCTACTACAATATTCTTTCCTGCATATTTATTTAATACCTGTTGCAATGCTGACATATTTCTCGTTTGAACTTCTTGAAGGCATTCTCCATCTGACAATTTGTATGTAAAATCATTCCATTGCATTTTTGTGAATGATGTAAAATCCTCAATCCATCCACTTTCTACTTTTCTTTCCCTAAAATCATATATAATATCAATTTCTATACCATAACTATCTGCAAAATCCTTAACTGTATCTATTGCCCTTTTATATGGACTTGATAAAACAACATCAATATGCTTATCTACCAGAAATTTAGTAACCAATTTTCTATCTTTCATTCCTTTTGAAGATAATTCCCGAAGAGCGTCATTATGATTGTTATAATTGGGCTCTGCATGACGAACGAAATATACTTTAGTCACAATAATACCTCCTCAAATTTAATTACAGGTATATCCTGATTCTTTGTATAAATCTCAATAGAACTCCAACAGTTTTTCATTTATTTCATCTATGTTTTCTTCTCGTGCTTTTAGTTCAGAATATAATCCAATCTCACCAATTTCATCCTTATCCTGCCTTTTTTCTTCCATCATTTGAATTGCATCTCTTGAAAGGGTAATTCCATATAATCCACCGTATTCTTCATGCCAATCTTTAACCCAATAACCAGGCGGCATATTATAATGCACGATTCCCAAATACTCAAATTTTACATTGCTGATTCCAAGTTCTTCTTCACATTCGCGGGCAATACATTCTCTAAGACTTTCCCCCGCTTCTATCAGTCCGCCAAATGTTTCCCAGTCACTTCTCCATTTATGCCACCCCAGCAAATAATCATTTTCTATTTTCACAACAACTAAGACATGATTTAAATTGGAAAATTTTCCTATAGCTTCATTTTCATCAATATTTATTTTTTCTATAATTTCCGCACCATTCTTAGCTTTAAAAATCATCCGCTCACTCTCCTTTACAACTTCTTGTCTACTAATTCTATTTTATCACAAAAATACAGGGCATAGCAACCGACACACCTCATATTTCTTATCGTGCTAGCAACTTCTCTATTTTCTCTTTCTGCCCTTTCAAATCATTCTGCTTTTCGTACAGACTGTTACGCTCCTTGCACAGTTCTTTCATGCGCTCCAACTGCGCCCTCACTCCCTCCCGGCAATCCGGTTCTATCTTTTTATATTCCCCGGTCGGATTGTATTATCATTTTCCTTTACCTGTTCCGAAGCATACCCAGTCTATCAGATTGTCGCATGCTGTCACGATGCCGGACATTTTAAGGCTGCTGCGGAATATGATCCTGTCTGAACTAAAGGTCGCCAGCACCTTTCTGAAAATTCGTCCCCCTCTTTATCCCCTGCATCCTTCAGCGTAACTTCCTGCCGTTCGTCAAAACGCCTGACGCTGATCCTGTCGCCGGACACGTAAACGGAGAGGATTGCTTTTTCCCTCATGCCGTCCATCCCGATACGGATACAGTCAACCGCCGTCAGCAGCTCCTTCCTGCCAAGCTGCATGAAGTTATACATCTTTGAATCCGGCTTTTAAAAAGGTGCATGATATTGATTTTCTCTATACCATACACCCAAAATTATTATGATGATGAAATTTTTAAAGCTTCAGAACGGCTATCAGTTCCTCACCATCCCTTTCGCCTGTTTCAGAGAACCCAAACGAACTGTATATCTTTCGGGCAACATCATTATCAGGCTCATATGATAACCAGCAATACGCTGCTTTCCCACAGGGAAACGTCCTAATAAAATCCAATGCAAGTTTGACAGCCTCCCGGCCAAATCCTTTTCCCTGATAGGACCTGTCAATCATAAGCCTCCACAAATTATAGTTGCTTTTAGCTATTTCAGGCGCATCATCCCAGTAATCATCAACATCAAACCCTATCATAAGAAATCCGACCGGCTTATCATCTTCATAAATGCCAAAAGGGAAAGCATATCCATTCCCGGTAATTGCCGTATAAGCCTCAATAATGCTGATATCATTGCCCGCAACAAATCTTCTCTGGTCATCAGAAACCTTTAATTTCAGAAGATCCCATACGTTTTTCCCTGTAACTTTCTCTAATCTGAGCATAAACCTGTCTCCATACATCCGCAGGTAAATGGAAAGAAATCATACCAATTCTTCCCTTGCCTTATGAATCTGCACAAGGCCGCGCATAAAACAGGACTAAATCAGTGCAAGCCCTTGAATCTACCGGGCTTCTCTTCATTTAGTCCTATCATATCAGGTTCATACCTTAATACAGCTTCGCCCCAGCCGGGATATGGTCATCCACCATCAGCAGATGGAGCCTCTCCTGCCCTTCCTCCGCGTGCACTGCACTGATCAGCATACCGCAGGAATCGATCCCCATCATGGGGCGCGGCGGCAGGTTGGTGATAGCTATGCAGGTCTTTCCGACCAGTTCGTCCGGCTCGTAATACTCGTGTATGCCGCTCAGGATCGTTCTGTTCTCGCCTGTTCCGTCATCCAGGATAAACTTTAAGAGCTTCTTCGACTTGGGAACTGCCTCACATGCAAGAACCTTGACAACTCTGAAATCCGACCTGCTAAAAGTCTCAAAATCCACAAAATCCTGAAACAGCGGCTCTATCTCCACCTTGGAAAAATCAATCGGCTCAGATGTATTTGGCGTCTGTACCGCAGCCTGCGGAGCCTTCGGCTTCGTGTCATTGAGCGATTTGAGCGTCGGGAACGCGAGCACGTCCCTGATCGAAGGAGAGTTCGTCATCATCATGACCATGCGGTCAATGCCAAACCCGATGCCCCCCGTCGGCGGCATACCGATGCTCAACGCGTTCAGGAAGTCCTCGTCCGTGTGGTTTGCCTCGTCGTCGCCCGCTGCCAGCAGCTCCTCCTGCGCCGCGAAGCGCGCGCGCTGGTCGATCGGGTCGTTGAGCTCGGAGTAGGCGTTTGCCATCTCCCAGCCGTTCATGAAGAACTCGAAACGCTCCACATACTCGGGATTGTCCGGCTTTTTCTTGGTGAGCGGAGAGATCTCGATCGGATGATCCATGACGAATGTCGGCTGGATCAGATGCTCCTCCACAAACTCCTCGAAGAATAAGTTCAGGATATCGCCCTTCCTGTGACGCTCCTCAAACTCCACATGCTTTTCCCTGGCGATCGCCCTTGCTTCCTCCAGGGTATGAATCTCATTAAAATCAACGCCGGAATACTTCTGAACGGCCTCCACCATCGTGATGCGCTCAAACGGCTTTGACAGATCCATCTGATGCTCGCCGTATGTGAGGATCTCCGATCCCGTGACTTCCTTTGCCACATAGCGGTAAAGATTCTCTGTCAGATCCATCATGCCGTGGTAATCTGTGTATGCCTGATACAGCTCCATCAGTGTAAACTCGGGATTGTGCCTCGTGTCAAGCCCCTCGTTGCGGAACACGCGCCCGATCTCGTAGACGCGCTCCATGCCGCCCACGATCAGTCTCTTTAAGTACAGCTCCAGTGAGATGCGGAGTTTTAAGTCCTCGTCAAGCGCATTGAAATGCGTCTCGAACGGCCTTGCCGCCGCACCGCCTGCGTTGGACACGAGCATCGGCGTCTCCACCTCCATAAATCCCTGATCGTCGAGATAGCGGCGGATACTCGAGAGCACTTTGGAGCGCTTTACGAAAGTATCCTTCACCTCCGCGTTCATGATCAGATCCACATAGCGCTGACGGTAGCGCGTATCGGTGTCCGTCAGACCGTGGAATTTCTCCGGAAGGATCTGCAGGCTCTTTGATAAAAGCGTCACCGACGCGGCGTGAATGGACATCTCGCCGGTCTTAGTCCGAAACACCTCTCCGCTGATACCGAGGATATCTCCCACGTCATACTTCTTGAAATCCGCATAAGGCTCCTCCCCGATGCTGTCCCTGGCGATATAGCACTGGATACTTCCCTTTAGATCCTGTATGTTGCAGAACGACGCTTTCCCCATGATGCGCTTGAACATCATGCGGCCCGCGATCGTCACGCGCTGCCCCTCCAGCGCGTCAAAGTTGTCCTTCACATCCTGGCTGTGATGGGTCACATCATATTTCGTGATCTGAAACGGGTCTTTTCCCGCCTCCTGCAGTGCGGAAAGCTTCTCCCTGCGCACTTTTAAAAGCTGGTTGATATCCTGCTGCTGATTGCCCTGGTTATTCTGGTTCCTGTTATGATCCTGTGCCACTCAAATTCTCCTCTCACATGTTTCCGCCGGTCAGACAAAGCCCTGATCTTCACTATTCCGGCTTGTAAATATCCAATATCGTATACTCAATAACTCCCGCCGGAGCCTCCACCGTCACTACATCTCCCCGCTGTGCGCCGATCAGCGCCTTTCCGAGCGGCGACTCGTTGGAGATCCTGCCTTTCAGGCTGTTTGCCTCTGTCGCGCCCACGATCTTGAACTCCATCTCATCGTCAAACTCATTGTCCTTCACCTTGACTGCGAGTCCGAAGCTCACCCTGTCGAGATCGTGTCCGTCCTCGTCCATATCGCCGACTTCCACATTTTTCAGGATCTTCTCGAGCTCCTCGATGCGCGCCTCGATGTCGCGCTGCTCGTCCTTCGCAGCATCGTACTCCGCATTCTCTGAGAGATCTCCCTGCTCCCTTGCTTCCTTGATCTTCTGCGCCACTTCTTTTCGCTTGACTACTTTGAGTTCGTGCAGCTCATCCTCATATTTTTTAAGACCTTCGCGCGTTAATAAATTCTTCTTTGCTTCCATGTGATTACTCCCTTTCACTACTACTTATACTTATATTTTTTATGCCCGCGGGCACCCTGATATTTCCTTTACATTCAGCCCATTATAGCGTTTTTTAACTGTCATGTCAAGATATTGAGAACGAATCTCAACCCTGCCCGGAAAAACCTTAAAAACCGCCGATTCCCAGATCCTCAAAGTCCGCTTCGATATTCGTGTAATACCGTGATTCCGTCGTGATCAGCCCCAGCGACTCATCCGTCAGATAAAAATGCGTATCCCAGTCCCGCTCCCTGTAAAAGTGTTCCAGCCAGTACTCCCCTGTATCATTCTCCCAAAACCACCTGCACCGAAAAGCACCGCTGTCGATAAAAGCCTCCAGATCGAAGTCCTCCCCCACGACATCGCGAAACTGCAGCACCTTTCCTGTGTGCATGTCGATCGTGATACCTGTCTCCCACTCATTTGGGTGGGGAGCACTCCGAAAAACATTATTTTCATATATGCGCATCGAGAGATAATTCTCATCCATTCTTGTGATGGTATAATTCCTGTCTATGCTTCCGTACATATGCTCCTGCGGCTGCAGTGCTCCCTCATCAAAACCATAGGAATAAAAAAAGGCATCCCTGATCTGATCATTGATGGAATCCTGCAGCTTTTGCATCTCTGCATCTTCATAAACCCCAGGCATACTGACCTTGGGATACAAAATTGTTATATTCGTGTCCAGCCGCTCATCCACATAAGTGTACAGCATCGTCCATATACTGTAGGAATCAATGCCGTCACGGTCATCATGGATCGATGTCTCGACGCGTGCGTCCCGCTCGACTGGTCCGCTCTCTGCATGATACCGTCTGGGATAAGGAAAATGCATCTCTCCGGAAACCTCCTGGATACATGCACAGTCCGCCTTCATATTGGTGACAAAATCAGAATCCTCGAACTCCGCCCGTGCCGTCTCTCCCACAAGCACCGGCTCATACTGACCATAAAAAGTATACCAGCCGCTGTCCGCGTCATAAGAATATGCCAGCTTTTCCCTCCACAGCTTTCCCTCCCCTTCCAGCAGCAGTTCACAGGAAAGATCCTCCGCATACTCCCTGTATGCCCCGGCGTGCCAGTCAGATTCACTGCCGTCAAAATAGACCCGGTACGTTCCGTCAATCCCATGTGTATAGAGCCCCTCCTGAATATACAGCAGCATCTGCTGCCAGACCTCCGGCAGTTCCTGCGGCAGTGCCTTCTCTGAAAAAGAGTCATCTTCCCGCACTGGCGGCATACTTCCTCTGAACGAGTCTGCGCATAAAAAAATCACCGCTGCACACACCATCACCGCCCAGATCCGGTTCCTACATCTCCCCATCTGCCGCCCCGCCTTCCAGAAAGATCTTCCGAACACTCCCGACAAGTTCGTCATACGTCTCCATCTCGTTCACCATCCTGCGCAGCCTCGCCGAGTGCGGATACCCGGCCGTATACCACGCCACATGCTTTCGCATCTCGCGCACGGCGACATACTCTCCTTTACAGGAAAGCAGCAGCCCGGCATGCTTTAAGATCGTATCACAGACTTCCTTCCCCGCCGGCCATTCAGGAATGCTTCCCGTGTCAAGATAGCTGTTGATCTCGCGGAATATCCACGGGTTGCCGCGGCTTGCCCTGCCTACCATGATCCCGTCGCAGCCCGTCTGCTCGAGAAGCCTTGCCGCTGACAGCGCATCTGTCACATCCCCGTTTCCGATGACCGGAATGCGCACCGCCTGCTTCACCTGCCGTATGATATCCCAGTCCGCCTTTCCCGAATAATACTGCTCCCTCGTCCTGCCGTGCACGGCAACTGCCGCCGCGCCGTTCGCCTCAGCGATCCTGGCGATCTCCACGGCATTGACGGAATCATCGTCAAAGCCCTTTCTGATCTTGACCGTCACAGGCTTTCTGACCGCGCGGACAACCGCGCAAATGATCTCCCCCGCCAGTTTTGGATCCTTCATCAGCGCGCTTCCCTCATGGTTGTTGACAACCTTGGGCACAGGACATCCCATATTGATATCCAGTATCGCAAAGGGGCGCTCCTCAATGCGCGCTGCCGTCTCCGCCATGATATCCGGCTCCGAGCCAAACAACTGCAGCGACACTGGCATTTCCTCCGGGTGGATCTCCATCAGCGCCTCCGTATTCCTGTTGTGAAAATGCACCGCCTTGGCGCTGATCATCTCCATGCACAAAAGACCCGCCCCCTGCTCCTTGCAGATCAGTCGAAATGGCAGGTCTGTAACCCCTGCCATCGGTGCGAGCACAACGTTATTGTCAAGGACGACATCCCCAATCCGCAGCTTTCTGCCTGTATTATCTGTTGTTTTTTTCATAGATGATCCTGAGTCCCTCCAGCGTGAGCGCACTGTTGTATTCCTGTATCACGTCCGTCTCCTCCGCGATGATGCGCCCGAGTCCTCCCGTCGCCACCACCTTGAGATCATCATAACCGGTCTCTTTTCTCACCCGGTTTACGATGTACTCCGTCTGTCCGATCTGACCGTATACGAGTCCCGCCTGCATACTGGTGATCGTCTCCTGTGCCAGAATGGAGGCAGGCTTTTTGATCTCGATCTCGGGGAGCTTTGCCGCGTCCTCCCAGAGCGCCTTCGCCGAGATGCGGATCCCCGGCGCCGTGATCCCCGCGCAGAAGCATCCCTTTTCATCGACCAGGTCATAGGTCGTCGCCGTACCAAAATCCAGGACGAGCACCGGTCCCCCATATAATTCATATGCGGCAACCGCGTCCACGATGCGGTCCGGGCCGATTTCTTTTGGATTTTCTGTCACGATCCGGATCCCCGTTCGGATCCCCGCGCCCACGATCATGAGCCGTTCGATCACATAGCGTTTGATGCCGCCCGTGAGCGAGTGCATCACATTCGGCACGACGCTTGCGATGATCGCGCCCTCGATCTCCCTGGTATGGACATGGTTTTTGGCCAGCAGCTCTGTGATCAGCACCCCGTATTCGTCCGAAGTCCGCTGCGTCTTCGCCATCAGGCGGAATGTCGTGACCAGATCCCTCCTGTCATATACCCCGAATGTTATGTTCGTGTTTCCAACATCAACTACTAAAATCATATCTACACCTCTTGTATGCCATACAGATCAATCGTTCAAGTTCCTGCATCTGCTATTCTTCTCTAATGAGTGTATCGACAGGCTCGCGAAGTACAAACACCCTGTAGTACAGGCTAAGCGACTCCAACAGCTCCTGCCGCTGCATCCGGATCTCCCTGACCAGCAGCCCGCTGCTGATCTCGTCATATAAAATATCTTCCTCGCAGGCATCCGTCTCGAGGCTCACGCTCCCGTCCTCCTCAAACACGACCGTGAACACACCGCCGACCTCCTCCGTGAACAGCACACATATGATATGCAGTTCTTCTTTGATGGATTCAGGAATCCTGCTAAATTTTTCATTAAAATAATATTTCTGCTCATAGGCATTTGCCCCGCACAGGACAACACGCCCGCTGTTTTCTCCCATATTCTCCTCCACAGGATCACACATAACCGTAAATACCGCGCACCGATACCTCGCCCGCATAGACCAGTTGTGTCTGTCCGTCGCTCTTGCGCTCGACGATCAGCTCCCCCTTCTCATTGATGCCTCTGGCGATGCCGTCATACGCTCCCTTGGGATCCAGCACGCGCACTTCCCTGTCCCGATTGACCAGAAAATGATTGTACTGATCCACCAGACCCGAAAAATCCCAGCTCTGCTCAAACACAGCATAGTTTTTTTCAAAATAATGCAGCACGCGCGCCGCCAGCCTCGCGCGCTTTATCACTTCACCGCCTTCGATATATAGAGAGGTCGCTTTGTCCTGGATCTCGTCAGCCATCTGTTCCTGATTCACATTGATGCCCGCGCCGATCACGACATAGTGAATGCCGTCAAGCTCCGCACTCATCTCTGTCAGAATGCCGCACACCTTTTTGTTATTGACGACGATGTCATTGGGCCATTTGATGCTGCAGGTCTGCGGGACGGCCTCCTGCACTGCCTCCTGCACCGAGACCGCCATGACCAGCGTCAGCACAGACGCTTTCTCCGGTCTGCACTCCGGCCGGAGCATCAGCGACATGTAGATATCCTTTCCCGCCGGGGACACCCAGCCCCTGCCGCGCCTTCCGCGCCCTGCAGTCTGCATGTCCGCCACAACGACCGCCCCTGCCGCTTCCCCACTCTCCGCGAGTGCCTTCGCGTCCAGATTGGTAGAGCCGGTCTCCCTGTGAAAAACCAGCTTTCTCCCGATCCACGAGGTATCCAGACAGCTCTCGATCTCCACCCTGGTGAACACATCCGCATTGTCCTTCTCCACAAGCCGGTACCCCTTATTGTTCTGTGCCTCGATCACATAGCCGTCCTTCTCGAGCTGTTTGATCACCTTCCACACAGCCGTGCGCGACACGCCGTAATGCTCGCAGAGCTCCTGTCCGCTCACATAATCCCCCGCATCGCGCAGCTTTTTCAGAATCTCTTCACTTTTCATCACAAATTCCCCGTATCTCAAAGATGCATCTTGAACACATCGAAATAGCACATCATTGCACAAATATCAGGCTCTGCTTTTCACCGATATTCAGGCATCGCTGTACTATCACGCCCCGAGCGTCGCCGCAATCACAGCCTTGATCGTGTGCATGCGGTTCTCAGCCTCGTCGAATACAAGGGACTGCTCCGACTCAAACACCTCGTCCGTCACCTCAAGCTCCGTAAAACCATATTTCTCCCCCTGCTCCCTGCCGATCTTTGTCTTTAAATCATGGAAAGCCGGCAGGCAGTGAAGGAAGATGGATCCCTCACCCGCATTGTCCATCACCTGTCTTGTCACTTTATAGGGAGAGAGCGTCCTGATGCGCTCCTCCCACACGCTGTCGGGCTCTCCCATGGACACCCACACATCCGTGTAGATCACATCGGCGCCCTTCGTCCCAGCGTCCACATCCTCTGTCAGCGTGATCGTCGCGCCCGATCCTGCCGCATATTCCCTGCACTGCGCCACAAGCGCCTCCTCGGGAAAATACGCCTTCGCCGTGCACGCCGTAAAGTGCATGCCGAGCTTCGCGCACAGGATCATCAGGGAGTTGCCCATGTTGTAGCGGGCGTCTCCCATGTATGTGAGCTTAATGCCTTTCAGATACCCGAAATGCTCCCTGATCGTGAGCGCATCCGCCAGCATCTGCGTCGGGTGGTACTCATTCGTGAGACCATTCCACACAGGAACACCCGCGTACTTTGCCAGCTCCTCCACGATCTCCTGCCCGTAGCCGCGGTACTCGATCCCCTCGTACATTCTGCCGAGCACGCGCGCCGTGTCCGCGATGGACTCCTTCTTGCCGATCTGCGAGCCCGAGGGATCGAGGTAAGTCGTCCCCATGCCGAGATCATGCGCCGCCACCTCAAAAGAGCTGCGCGTGCGCGTGCTCGTCTTCTCAAAGATCAGGGCGATATTTTTCCCGCGGAGCGTATCGTGCAGGATCCCCTTCTTCTTCTTGTCCTTATACCCCGCCGCCAGATCGATCAGATAAACGATCTCCTCCGGCGTAAAATCCTTTAATGTCAAAAAACTGCGTCCTCTCAAATCCATCTCATCTTTCCTCCATACACGTTGATCCGCAATTGCTGTTCGGCGATGCCAGACCGTGCTGATATCCGTCTGCGTTTTACCAATATCTGTATTCTACTACATTTATCCGAAAGGGGCAAGAAAAAGCGCAGTTCTTTTCTGAACTACGCTTTCCCACGAATTTCTATTGATCTCCTGCAGGCTGTTTTCTACCAGAACACATGATTTCCGATCACCAGTCCGTCCCTGCCGTTGTTCCTGCGGAAATGCAGCGCATCTCCGACATTGCAGGCACCGTTGATCGCCTCCTGTGCCGCCTGTATGCAGGAAGCCTTCGTCGTCTTATTCAGGATCAGCGACTCCATACGTCCTCCCGACGCGGGCACAAACTGCCCCGATGCATAGATAACATCTGTAATGTTATTGGGATAACCCCCGCAGCGCACTCTGTTCATAACGACAGCGCCGACTGCCACCTGTCCTTCATAGGGCTCTCCGCCCGCCTCACACTGGATCAGCGCCGCGAGGATCTCGAGCTCTGATGCCGATGCGATCACCGCTTCCTTCTGCTGGACTCTTCTGGACTCCGCCTCAGCCTTCGCCCTTGCGCGCTCAGCTTCCTCCCTCGCACGGATCGCCTCCATGGATTCCGCCGTGTCGATACCGAACTCTACCCGGACATACTCTGCCGACACAAACCCTGTCTCGCCCTCGTAGCTGACCTTCACCCAGTCGCCTTCCTCAGCGATCGCTTCCACTGCCTGACCGTCTGCGAGAAGGCCGACTATACCGGCATCCAGGCTCGGCTCCATGCGTACTCTGAGCGTCTCAGTCTCGGAGTACGCTGTGAGAACACCCACATCCTTAGCGATCTCCTCCGCTTCTTTTCCAAAGTATAAATATTGATTCTTGATCCACCCGGTGACATCACCGGATCTGATCTTCGTCCACTCGTCGTTTTTCTCTATGACATCTCCGCCGCAGTCCTTGTAGAGCACGCCGACCTTCTCCGAATCCTGATCCGCATCCAGTCTGATATTGACATACTCATTGACCTTCGCCATCACAAGGGTCGACTCCGGCTCGATCTTGGGCTGTAACACCATCATGCCCTTTGCGAACGCAGACAGCGCCTCGCCCTTTGTCGAAACGTGCGCCTCCTGATCCTCTGCGATCAGATCGCTCGCACTGTTTACCATCGTTGTGTGATCCACGATATTCGCGTCATTTGCATCTGAAGCATCTGAGTCCACTACCTTTGGAACGCTTCCATCCGTAAATTCCGTGGTCACTGTATTCAGAACCATCGCATCCAGGATATCTGCCGCTCCTGCTGTTACCATTGACTGATTCTTGTTCTCTGCTGAATTCATCTTGTCTGATGTGGTTTCCTGTTTTTTGTCCGTGTGATCCGTCAGGCTCACCTGCGTGTCTGCCGCCTGTGTGCTGAACGGAATGGACGCAAACGCGGTCGTAACTGCTGTGATGCACAACAGATATTTCCACTTTTTACAATTTGTCTTCATAACCTGCTCCATTTCCTGTTATCAATATGTTATCTGTCCATAACCCTGTAACAATTGACCTATCAATGATTACTCTTGTTTTACATTTTATCGACAAATATTACATATTTGTTAACACCTATTACGATTTTATATAATAGCAAAGAGTTCGCGACTTGTCAAGTCTCGAACCCCTGTTTTTTGAGATTATAAAGATATCATGCGTTTTTTATTTCAGCCGTCTTCACATGTTCCCCGCTTTATCCACACATGCCTGGATCGCGTCGATGACCGCCGCGCGCATCCCTTTCTCCTCCAGCACCCTGACCGCCTCGATCGTCGTTCCTGCCGGCGAGCACACCATGTCCTTGAGCTCTCCCGGATGTCTTCCCGTCTCAAGCACCATTTTTGCACTGCCAAGCACGGACTGCGATGCAAACTCATACGCCTGCTTTCTCGGCATCCCCGCCATGACAGCCGCATCCGCCATCGCCTCGATAAAAAGAAATACATATGCAGGCGCACTCCCCGCCACACCGATAAAAGCATCCATCAGACGTTCGGGAAGAATACTCGCCTTGCCAAAGCTGTTCATGATCCGGAGCGCAAGCTCCCTGTCGTTATCATAGACACACCGGTCAGAAAACGTTTCTTTCAAGCAGACACAGGTACAGCCCTCACCCACCATGGCGGGCGTGTTCGGCATACAGCGAATGATCCGAAGTGTTTTTCCAAATTCTTTTTCGATCCAGTCGATCGACCTGCCTGCCGCGATGGAGATCACCAGCGTCCTTTCCCCATCCACGAGATCCCTGACCTCCGCGATCACCTCCGGCATAAATACCGGCTTCACAGCGAGGATCAGCACATCCGCCTGTCCGGCGGTCTCTCTGTTGTCCGTCCCGGCGGCGATGCCGTACTGTCTGCGGATCCTGTCCGCCGTCTCCTGCGTCCTGGCAGAGCCGACGATCTCCTCCGCATGGAACGCGCCTGTCCCGAGCATTCCCCCGATCATCGCCGCCGCCATATTACCGAGTCCGATAAAACCTATTTTCATCTCTCATATTCCTTCCCGATCTTTCACTTGACCTTTTTTAATGTTTTCCTGCGATGCTGCCGCGCCGCCTCATACATCAGTATCGTTGCTGCCGCCGCCGCGTTGAGCGACTCGACCTGTCCCGCCATGGGGATCCTTATGTACTGCGATGCCCGCTCCGCAGTCTCACGCCGAAGTCCGTTTCCTTCATTTCCGATCAGAAAAGCAGACGGCTCCGTGTAATCCGGCTCGTCGTAGTCCGTACCGCCGTGCAGCTGCGCCGCATAGACCCGGACGCCCTTATCCCTCAGATGATCGATCGTCCCGCCCAGATCGTCCACGACAAAAAACGGAAGCCTGTATATCGATCCCATCGTCGCGCGAATGACCTTGGGATTAAACAGGTCCACTGTCTGTCTCGTCATGATCACCCCATCGACACCTGCGCCCTCACCCGCGCGCAGGATCGTTCCCAGATTTCCCGGATCCTGCAGATCTTCAAGGAGAATGAGGAGCGGGATCCGATCCGTCATCCATCTGTCAACGCAGTCCGCCAGCACATAGCGCGGCATGGCGAGCACACAGAGGACTCCCTGCGGCGTCTGCGTGTCAGATACCTTCTTAAATACGTCGTCCGCAAACACCTCATAGTGACATTTCTTCAGACGATCCCTGATCCCCGGAGCATTCTTGTCCGGAACATTCTGCTCCGCTTTCCGCAAAAACGATTCCGACACATACACCTCCCTGATCCATTGGATGGGCGCCTCGCAGAACATACGGACTCCCTCCACGACAAAAAGCTGTTCTTCCCTGCGCATTTTCGCCTTCTGAACCAGCGCCGCGAGTCTTTTTACCTTACTGTTTGCTGTGCTTGATATCATATCTGAATCTACCGTTTCCTTTCCAGGGCTGCCTTGGCAAAATTGTGCCTGTTCTGCTCCAGGAGCCGTTCTGCCACCTCGTTGCCAGCCATCACCATCAGGTGGTCCGTATCCCTGATAATGTAGTCAGCCGACGGCATCACACTCATCTCCTCCTCATGCTTTTTTTTAATGCCGAGTATGGATATCTTGTATTTTGCAGCGATGTCGGACTCCCTGATGCTCCTGCCGACCCACTCCCTGAGCGGCGGCATCTCGTAGATCCCAAAGGCTCCCGGCAGGTCGATGTAGTCAAAAATATTATCAAGGCTGTAGCGCTCCGCCCATTTCTCCGCGATATCCTTATCCGGATAAATGACCTCATCCGCACCATTTCTCAACAAAAACTTTGCCTGGATATCCCTGGTCGTCTTGCTGACCACCCGCGTGGCCCCAAGCTCCTTCACAAGACTTGTGATCTCCAGACTACTCTGAAAATTAGTACCGATACAGACAAACACGACATCGAAATTGCGGACTCCGATGCTCTTTAGCACCTCCTCGCTCGTACAGTCCCCGATCCTGGTACTTGTCGCATACGGAACCATGTCTTCCAGCTTTTCCTCGTCCTCATCCACGATCATGACATCATGGCCGTTCTCCAGAAAATTGGCAGCCAGATGATGTCCGAAACGCCCCATTCCTATGATCAATATTGATTTCATTCCCTACCTCCTAGATATTCTTCTCACATTTATCAACCCACGATGATCTTTTCCTGCGGCTGCCGGACAGACGCCGAGATCCTCTTCTGCGCAAAGATCAGCGCAAAGGAAAGGCTTCCCAACCGCCCGCAGTACATCAGTACCATTATGATAACGCGTGATATTATATTCAGATCTCTTGTGATCCCCACGGACATACCCGCCGTACCGATCGCTGAGAGGACTTCGAACAACACATCCTCAAAATTCAATAACGGCTGTAATGTCATGATTACCAGAGTCGCTATGATCGTCAGCGTTGAATTGATGATGACGACCGCATTTGCCTTTTTTACCACCTCGTCGGACAATCGTCTCCCAAAGAGATTGATGTCCTCCCTGTTCAGCACCATGGCTCCCGCATAGGACAACAGCACGATCATCGACGTCGTCTTGACGCCGCCCGCCGTGGATCCCGGACTCCCTCCGATGAACATCATGACCATTGTCAGGACTTTTCCGGCATTGGACAGCGCCGCAGTGTCGACAGAGTTAAAACCTGCCGTCCTCGGCGTAACAGATGAAAACAGCGCGCCCAAAAATTTCTCGAGCGGATCCATTCCCGCAAATGCCGCCTGATCCTCCGTGATCAGAAACAGAACTGTTCCCACGACCGTCAGGACCAGCGTCGTCGTGATCACGATCTTGCTGTGCAGCAGATATTTTCTGAAATGCCATTTGTGGCGCGCCACATCATCCCACACGATAAAACCGATGCCGCCGACAAGGATCAGTGTGACAACGACGAGGTTTACAACGATATCCCCCTCGAACGCGACAAGCGAGGAGTATGCCTCGTTTACCCCCATCAGGTCAAATCCGCCGTTGCAGAAAGCAGAAACCGCATGAAATACGGAAAAATAAATCCCTCTCACAGCGCCAAACCGTGGAATGAATCTGCACGCCAGCAGCACCGCTCCCAGTCCCTCTATACAGAACGCTCCCTGCACGATCTTTTTGACAAGCCGGACAACCCCCGCTATTTCAAGCGTGTTGACACTCTCCTGCAGCTGTTCCCTCTCCTGCAGTCCGATGCGCTTCTTGAGCAGCACCGAGATGTAGGCACCGATCGTCATGAATCCCAGTCCTCCGACCTGTATCATACACAGTATGACAAGCTGCCCAAAGATCGTCCAGTTCTGGTAAGTATCCGCAACGATAAGCCCCGTGACACAAGTCGCTGACGTCGCTGTAAACAGTGAATTTAACAGATTTCCATGGCCTGATCTGTTCGCTATGGGCAGCGTGAGCAGCAAAGCCCCTGTCAGAATGATCAGCGCAAAGCCCGATGCGATCAATCTGGTTGTGGACTTCCTTGCCGTAATCTTCTTTTTCTTAAACTCTAACCCCATGACCCTATGATTCCTTTTCTTAAATTTTCATGGCAAGCCAGTCTTATCACCTTTATAAAAGAAAACAATCTGTAAAAAGAAAGCCAGGTCCTACTCACCCGGCTTTCCTTTTTCATCTCGATCATTCATATTACATCGACAATTTCCTGCAAATCTCAAACTGATACTCATCGATCGTCTTCTTCATATTGAGCGCTTCCTCAATATCATAATCCACGAACGCACCATGCTTGTAGGCAACCACTCTGTTTGACTTGCCATCACAGAGGATATCCGCCGCATAGGCACCCATGATCGACGCATAGAACCTGTCCTTACAGGTCGGATTGCCGCCGCGCTGCAGGTATCCGAGAATAGTCGCGCGCGTCTCCACGCCGGTCGCGGCTTCGATCCGCCTCGCCATCGATGTGGAGTGTCCGATACCCTCGGCATTGATGATGATGTGGTGTGTCTTTCCCTTCTTCCTGCTCCGAACGATATTATTGATCAGCTCCTGCTCATCATAATCATATTTTTCAGGAATCAGAATATCCTCTGCGCCGTTTGCGACACCTGTCCAGAGCGCTATATACCCGGCATGTCTTCCCATGACCTCTATGATGGAACATCTCTCGTGGGAAGAAGAAGTATCTCTTACTTTGTCGATCGCCTGCATCGCTGTGTTGATCGCCGTATCAAATCCGATCGTATACTCTGTACACGCAATATCAAGATCGATCGTACCCGGCACGCCGACTGTGTTGATACCATGTCTCGCGAGTCCCTGCGCACCCCTGTAGGAACCGTCGCCGCCGATCACCACGAGTCCGTCGATCCCATGCTTATGGCAGATCTCCGCTGCCATCTGCTGTATGTTCTCCTCCTTAAATTCAAGGCATCTCGCCGTACCGAGGATCGTACCGCCCTTCTGAATGATATCCGCTACACTGAATGCCTCCATGTCAACGATCTCCTCGTTGAGCAGTCCCATGTAGCCTCTCTTGATACCCTTTACCTTCACATTGTTTGTCAGGGCCTTTCTCACGACCGCGCGCAATGCAGCGTTCATTCCCGGCGCATCTCCCCCGCTCGTCAGTACGCCTATCGTCTTGATTTCTTTTGACATCTCCTCATACCTCCTATGCAATGCCTGCCAGCACCATTTATATTTATATCATCCAATAATTTTTTCTAAAATGATTGTACCCTTTTTTTTAGAAGAATACAATACTCTTTGACAAAAAAATATCAACAGTTCAATTTACATTGAACTGTTAAGCATCAAGCCATGCAAAATCGCTTCGCGATGGCTTGATGCCTCTCAACCACCATATTTTCTTACGGACATTGCAGCAAAGTGCAAAGTCCTATCCTGAACTCTTATCATCTATATCAACTTACCACCCTTACATTCTCCTCACCGAACAGACCGCGGAGTTTGTCGAGGACTGTGCTGTCCGCCTTGATGTTTCTGTTGGGCGGCAGAACTTTTTTCTGACGTGTTTCTTCTATATATATAACAACATTGTCAATGCCCTCCGATTCATAGATCGCCTCGAAAAGCTCCGCCTCCTTGCTGATATATGTATTCATATCCGGGAATTTGAGCCATACCTTTCTCGGGATCTCGTCAAACGACAAGATATTCTCGCAGATCAGCTTGCCGTCGCGCTCATCCTCCACCTGCACCCTGCCCTCGATAAACACTTTGTTTTCCTCCAAAAGCTTCGAAGAGTACTTCTCATACGCATTCGGAAACACGATGACCTCGATGCTGCCCACGAGATCCTCCACCGTGAGGAACGCCATGATCTTATCCTGCTTGGTGTACTTGATCTTCTTGTCCATGATCATGCCGCCGATCGTCGCCTTGGTATTGTCCTGGACATGCGTCAGCCCGGTCTCCTCGTCGAGATAGAAATCCGACGTCTTTGCCGTGATGCGCTTCTCCCACACCGCCTGGTACTCCTGCATCGGGTGTCCGCTGATATAAAAACCCAGCACTTCCTTCTCAAAGCTCAGCAGCAACTCCTTCTCATATTCCCCGACATCGGGCATCCTGATCTCCAGCTCCTTCTTGTCCTCCTCCGAGACGATGTCAAACAGCGACATCTGCCCTGCCGTCACGCCGCGCTTGCTGTGCACGGTGCTGTCGAGGATCGTCGCGTAGACGCTCATGTGCTGCTTTCTGGTCGCGCCAAAACTGTCAAAGGCACCCGCCTTGATAAAATTCTCGATGGCGCGCTTATTCATCTCGACATGCTGTGTCCGCTCGATAAAATCTTTGAGATTCTGGTAATCTCCATGCGCCTGCCGCTCCTCGACGATGCCTTCGATGACCGTCCTGCCCACGCTCTTGATCGCGTTGAGCGCGTAGCGGATCGCGCCGTTTGACACCGAGAATCCGCACTCGCTCTCATTGATATCGGGCGGCAGGATCTGGATCCCCATGCTCTTGCAGACCATGATATACTCCGACACCTTGGAGGCGTTGTCGATGACAGATGTCAATAATGCCGCCATAAACTCCACCGGATAATAATATTTCAGATACGCCGTCTGGTATGCCACCACCGCGTAGCACGCCGCGTGGGACTTGTTGAACGCATACTTGGCAAAATCCATCATCGTCCCGTAGATCTGGTCTGCCACTTCCTCCGAAATACCGCACGACGCGCACCCCGGAACCCCCTCCTCGGCGTTGCCGTGCACGAAATTCCTGCGCTCCTGCTCCATGACGTAAGCTTTTTTCTTGCTCATCGCACGACGCACGAGATCGCTGCGCCCCAATGTATAGCCGCCCAGATCCCGCACAATCTGCATGACCTGCTCCTGGTAGACGATGCAGCCGTAGGTGGGTGCCAGGATCGGCTCGAGCTGCGGACAGGCGTAGGTGACTGCATCATGATTATTTTTCCCCTTGATATATGCAGGGATAAAATCCATCGGTCCCGGGCGGTAGAGCGAGATCCCAGCGATGACGTCCTCCAGAGTCTGCGGTTTGAGCTCCTTCATAAAGTTCTTCATGCCCTGACTTTCAAGCTGGAACACGCCGTCCGTCCGTCCCGTTCCGAGAGAGGCGAGCACCTTCTTGTCATCGTAGTCTATGTGATCGACATCGATATGGACTCCCTTTGTCTTTTCCACATTGTCCACTGCATCCTTGATGACCGTCAGCGTGCGGAGTCCCAGGAAATCCATTTTCAGAAGACCAAGCTCCTCGATCGTGGTCATCGTAAACTGCGTCGTGATCGCGCCGTCACTGCCGCGCGACAGCGGAACGAACTCGTCCGCCGGCTTCTGGCAGATCACGACGCCCGCCGCGTGCATCGAGGTATGGCGTGGAAGGCCTTCCAGCCTCAGACACATATCGATCAGATAATGTACCTGTTCATCTTCCTTGTAAAGCGTGCGGAACTCCGGGTTCATCTCCAGCGCGCGCGTGATGTTCACCGGCGCATTGCCCTCGCTCGGTATCATCTTGGCGATCCCGTCCACATAATTATACGGAAGGTCGAGCGCGCGCCCGACATCGCGGATCACGCCCTTTGCCGCCATCGTACCGAAAGTAACGATCTGAACGACCTTGTCATGACCGTACTTTTCACTGACATAATCGATCACTTCCTGCCGCCGCTCATAACAGAAATCAATGTCGATATCGGGCATCGACACGCGCTCCGGGTTCAGGAAGCGCTCAAACAGCAGACTGTACCGGATCGGATCGATATTGGTGATATGCAGGCAGTACGAGACGATGCTCCCCGCCGCCGAGCCGCGCCCCGGCCCGACTGGAATGTCGTGCTCCCGCGCCCAGTTGATGAAATCCCACACGATCAGGAAATAGTCCACATACCCCATCTTCTGGATCACGCCAAGCTCATAGTCCAGCTTTTCCCTGATCTCTCCGTCATCGTCCGGATAACGTTCTGACAGTCCGTCGGTACAGAGCTTGTTGAGATAACTCCACGAATCATATCCCTGCGGAACGTCGAACTTCGGCAGCTTCGTCACACCAAACTCGATCTCCACATTGCACCGGTCCGCGATCATCGCCGTGTTGTCGATCGCCTGCTGCGCGTATGGAAACAGCTCCCGCATCTCCAGCTCGCTCTTGACAAAATACTGCCCGCCGTCGTAGCGCATCCTGTCCTCGTCGGAGACCTTCTTCGCCGTCTGGATACAGAGCAGGATATCGTGCGACTGCGCATCCTCCTTATACGTATAATGGATATCGTTTGTCGCCACGAGCGGTATGTCGAGCTCCCTGCTCAGGCGAAGGAGCGCCGTGTTGACCGTCCTCTGCTCAGGGATCCCGTGATCCTGCAGCTCAAAGAAATAATTGCCCTTGCCGAAACAATCCTCGTACTTCTGGGCAGTCTTTTTCGCCTCCTGGTAGAGCCCTTTTGCCAGAAGTCTCGGCACCTCGCCCGCAAGACACGCGGAGAGCGCGATCAGACCTTCGTGATACTGTTGCAGCACTTCCATGTCCACGCGCGGCCTGTAGTAATATCCCTCGGTAAAGCCCTTGCTGACGATCTTCATCAGATTGGCATAGCCGGCGTTGTTCTCCGCCAGCAGCACGAGATGATGATACCGCTCCTCCCCGCCGCCAACCTCCTTGTCAAAGCGCGAGCCCGGTGCGACATAGACCTCGCAGCCGAGGATCGGCTTGACGCCGTTTGCCTTTGCCTCCTTATAGAAATCGATCACGCCGTACATGACGCCGTGATCCGTGATCGCCGCACTATCCATGCCAAGCTCCCTGACACGCTTAACATACTCCTTGATCTTGTTGGAGCCGTCGAGCAGACTGTACTCCGTATGCACGTGCAAATGTGTAAATGCCATATCTTTCTCCTATGTTCTTTTTATATCAAATAGTTCTTTATTGTTTTGCAGAACTCCTTTGCATTCTGATATTGTTCCTCGGCATCCTGTTTTGACACAATAAAGAAATCATCATAGTCACAACTATTTCAACATTTTCCAATCTATATTTTGACAGATCATCCAATCCGTTTCCCTCCCTCAATATATTTCTATAATAAGGAAGCGTATCCTTATATTTTTCAAACTCATCAGATGGAATGACTGTGGGAGAAACAACCACATCATTTTCCATTCCAATATCTGCCGCCCGATCCCATACTTTTTTCAGCTTCTGCTGCAGCTCCAACCTGTTTCCCCTGACAATGGCAACAATATCAATATCAGAGTGTACATCATTATCCCCTCTCGCGTACGAACCATAAAGAAAAACTCCTGAGACATCCGTTCCGTAAATCAGTTGATAACATTCTGCCATTTGCTTCGAGATCACGCTTAACTGCGACACTGTACACATATAAGCACCTCCTGTAATCAACTCTACAACACCATCACCAGCGTCCCAGCCCCGATCAGGACACAGCCGGCAAGCGACTTGGCGCTGAACTGTTCATGCAGGAACACGAATCCGAGCACCAGCGTGATGACAACGCTGAGCTTGTCGATCGGCACGACCTTGGAAACCTCCCCGACCTGCAGTGCATGGTAATAGCACAGCCATGACGCTCCCGTCGCCAGTCCCGACAGTACGAGAAATATCCAGCTCTTTCTGCTGATCTCGGATATCCCTCCCTGTGCGTTTGTCAGAAAGACCATCCCCCACGCCATGACCACCACGACGACCGTCCTGATGGCAGTCGCGAGATTGGAGTTGACCCCCTCGATCCCCACCTTCGCCAGTATGGAAGTCAATGCCGCAAACACTGCGGACAACAATGCAAATAAAAACCACATGATTTTTCCTTCTTTCCCATTTATACCATTATTATATCCAATAGATGATCTGGTTACAAGTTTTCTTTTTACAGATCCCTGTCGCAGAACACCACCCTCACCGCATAAACCCGACTCAGATAATCTGACAGCCTTGTCAGGCTGTCCTCCAGGGGATCCATGCAGACATAATCCCCCTCCTCCGTCCCCACGACCAGGACATAGTGATAACTGCCAAGTCCGTGCATCCGCACGCGCACGATCGGATAATGTCCTGCCGCAAGACACTGTTCGATCACTGCTTCCGAAACCTCCTGAAAGACTTCCGCGCGGTACCCTTCTATCCCATCGATCGCCGACCACTGTATATTTCCTTCACTGTCATATACATGTTTTCTCGAAAAGACTGTATTCACTGCACCCGGCGTGGTCAGACTCCCAGTCTCCATGCTGACTGCGGACGCGATGCAGGTCACGAGACAGCCGGAGGATCGCATGGTATATCCCGAATCCCCGAGTGTGTCCTCCGCCCAGATCTCATCGTCCTGGCGGCAGGCCGCCACCTCTCCCACAGTCAGTTGTAACCGACCCGGTTTCACGGTGACGCTCCCCCGCAGACGCATCAGCACAAATCCCATGACTATGGCACACCCTCCAAGCATAATACAGAATAAGACTTTTTTCACTTGTTTCAATCTCCTCAATAAAATCCAGCTTACCGTCCGAGCTCCGCCGTTATCCGCTGTCCGAGCTCAGAGGCCGCATCCACCCGGAATTCCTCATTTTCCCTGTCGCTGTCAAAGATATATTCCTCGGACACGGTCTCGAGCCCGCCAGTCTCCTCGTTCCGCTCCATGATATGCACATAGAACCAGACGCCCTCACATGTTGCTGCCTCCTCCTTCCCGGACGCGGCAACGCAGAATTTTTTCAGCTGGTCATCGTCCATATAGACGCCTTCCTCCTCCACGTAACGGATCTTTACCAGCTCTCCATCAATGTATTGATACGTTGAATAATAGTGACACGCTGCCCCGCTGCGCTCCATACCGTATATGAGCTGCTCCACCTGATCAAACGTCGCAAGCGATATCTGGTTGAGACGCACATCGTGCTCAAACCTGTTTTCCCCGGGATCCCACACAAGGTAGATCCACTCCTCCCGGTAGTTTCCGTTGGGCGCATCGTACTGGCGGATATCCAGATATCCGTCAAAGTTGACATCCTCCAGCTCGAATCCGAGCGTGTCTTCCATAGAATCATAGATCTGCGTCTGTCCGAACACCGTAAGCTCCGGTATGGCGATCGTCTGCAGGACGGTATCGCCCTCACGGATCTCCAGCGACTGCAGCGCATAGCTTCCCCATCCAATATCCCGGTATGCCGTCAGCACAAACGTGAACTCCGGCATATCCTCCCGCAGCCTGCCCTTCTGTGTCACTGTGAACATCGATGCCTCGTTCTTCTGTTCGTCAAAATCTACAGGATCCTCCGCCGGAATACAGATCTCCTCGCTCTCTTCTTCCGCACGCTCCTGCGCCGGAACAGTGCCGTGCACCGTCCCGTCTTCCCCGTGACTGCAGCCACAGATCATCAAACTGACACAGACTGCGATCCCTATACAAATATATTTCTTCATAAACTCCTCATCTGATCATTATCATGTCCGCCTATATACACGATCTTGCAGCTGCTGCCAAACTTTTTTGATGCCGACCGGTATGATATGATCCCGCCGACCGCAGCTCCGATATACAGGATGACTAGTCTCCCGACCCACACCTGCATGTTCGCCCTGCCTTTCAGCATATTGATCGTATATGTGGCGAACGCGCTGCCCACACTCATCCCCCTCGAAACCACAAATGATGTGATGTAGCTGGCGTTATATCCCACAAATACAGCAAGCACCAAGATCATGGCGACAGTGATCTTTACCGCAGTGCCCGGCCGGTCGCCCAGGCACATGCCAAGGCCGACTGTAGACGTCCCCAGCAGGATCCCCGTGGCAATGAATGTCAGGAGATTCCCGATATTCACAGTCAGGAATATCATGAATACAATTCCCATAACTGCACCGAGAAGTGCACACAGGATCCCCGTGATGCCATTTTTCCTCACTGCCTGATCAGACGACAGCTCCTGTCTGCTCTGCGCCGCGATGATCTCCCCGCACCGGTCACACAGATGTCTGTATTCAACCCCGGTCTGAAGGATCTGTGCAGGCTCTGAACATTTACAGTTCTCACAACAGGGCACGAACCCTTTCTCTTTCATGAAAGAGACCAGAACACTCAATATGCCGTCAACAACTCTCTTGGCGTCATTGAAATCCAATATATTGGCACACAGCGCTGTGATCTTGCTGTCCCGCTGTCCGACCAGCTGGAGCATGGGCGCCCTATCCCTGAGCATCTTTTTTTCCGCTTTTCCGATCTGCGGACACGTCTCACTTTTTGCCGATGTTATGATCGTGAACATCAGCGGCGCAGATGTATTTGAGATATACAGCAGAAAAGGATAACCTTTCCGCCTGCCGTAGATGACCTTGTTTTCCAGATCATAGTGCATTCCCCATCCAAACGCCATATTCTGATACTGTTCGTCACTGATATGTATGATCCCCATTTTTTTATCCCCTCTCACTCTCGCGTTCTCTTCGTCTAAACTTTTATTTAATGCAGTATATATAAAAATCCATTTGCATAACAAATGGATTTTTACTCGCCGTTTATCCGTTTTTTACTGATCCTCTGTCTCCTTCACGATCTGAATATGCACATCGCGCAGCTGTCTCTCATCCACGGCTGCGGGTGCGCCCATCATCACATCCTGCGCGGTCTTGTTCATCGGGAACGGAATGATCTCGCGGATGCTCTCCTCACCTGCGATCAGCATGACCATGCGGTCGACGCCCGGCGCGATGCCGGCATGCGGCGGCGCCCCATAGCAGAATGCATTGTACATCGCAGGGAACTTCGCCTTCACGTCCTCCTCGCCAAGCCCCACGATCTCGAACGCTTTCACCATGATCTCGGGATCATGGTTTCGGACTGCGCCTGATGAGAGCTCGACTCCGTTGCACACGAGATCATACTGGTATGCGAGAATGTCAAGCGGCTCCTTCGTCTCCAGTGCCTCCATCCCGCCCTGCGGCATCGAGAACGGATTGTGGCAGAACTCCAGCTCACCCGACTCCTCACCGATCTCATACATCGGGAAATCCACAATCCAGCAGAACTCATAGCAGTCCTTCTTCATATAACCGTCAAAGGTATTCGCAAGCGTCTTTCTGATCACGCCCGCCGTCTTCTGCGCCGTTTTCAGATCCCCTGCAGAGAGCGCGACAAAGCTGCCATTTTTCAATCCGAGCGCCTCGGCCACCGCCGCCTTTTTCTCCTGCACAAACTTGGAGATGCCGCCGACAAGCTCCCCGTTTTCGTCAAGGCGGAACCAGTACGTCTTCTGTCCGCTCACAACCTCGACATCGGCACACATCTTGTCGATCTGTTTTCTCGTCCCTGCAAAATCGTCTGCGACGACCGCCTTTACGGTCTTACCCGCAAACGGCTCAAAACCGCAGTCCGCAAGAATGTCTGTCGCATCCTGCACCAGAAGGCTGATGCGCAGATCCGGCTTGTCCGAACCGTACCGCTCCATCGCCTCGAGATAAGGGATCCTCTGAAAGGGCGGTCTGGATGCCTCATGATAGATTCCGTATTTTGCAAAAATGGGCGGCAGAACATCCTCCAGGATCTCAAACACATCGTCCTGGCTGGCAAATGCCATCTCCATATCGAGCTGATAAAACTCTCCCGGCGACCGGTCCGCACGCGCATCCTCGTCGCGGAAACACGGCGCGATCTGGAAATAACGGTCAAACCCCGAAGCCATCAACAGCTGCTTGAACTGCTGGGGCGCCTGCGGCAGCGCGTAAAATTTTCCCGGGTGGTTTCTCGCCGGCACGAGATAGTCGCGCGCGCCCTCCGGGGAGGAGCACGTCAGGATCGGCGTCGTGATCTCCATGAAATCATGACCGATCATCGCCGCGCGCAGATCTGCGACGACCTTGCTCCTGAGCACGATCTTTGCCTTTACATTCGGATTTCGCAGATCCAGATAACGGTATTTCAGTCTGGTATTCTCGTCCGCCTCCCTGGAATGATCGATCTGGAACGGCAGCTCATTATACCGGCACTTTCCCAGGACAGTGACCTTCGACGGCACGATCTCGATATCACCGGTCTCCATCCTGGGATTCTTGGCGCTGCGCTCGCGCACTGTTCCAACGACCTCCAGCGTCGACTCGTTGTTGACAGCGCCAAGCTGATCCATGATCTCCTCCGTCTCGACAACGATCTGCGTCTTTCCATAGAAATCCCTCAGGATCAAAAAACCCAGATTCCTGCTGACCTTGCGCAGATTGTCATACCAGCCGACAAGTTTTACTTCCTCACCAACATTCTCCAGCCGCAGCTGATTACAATTGTGTGTACGTCCCTGCATCCTTAACCTCCTACAGCCACAGTGTGCAGGTCTGCCCATGCAGACCTGCCATGCAAAAAGTCTGCATGATCAGAAGACCCTTCACTCATCCCACAGCTGTTTTCTCTTCATTATATTGGCACAAAATATGCCTGTTTTCTGTTTTTAATACTAGCATTATTAAAAAACAGTGTCAAGGAGAACTTTGTCAGGCTTATTTTATTCGTCGTTACTATTCACAGCCGATTTTTTGGCACGTCAAAAAAAAGCGGGTGGACAGTGATTGTTTGCCCGCTTTTTTG
>VSNO01000047.1 GCA_009774375.1 Lachnospiraceae bacterium | reverse complement strand
TGGTAAACCACTGGAAAGTATGGTAAACTCATACATGAAATAACTCTTTCCATGGTTTATTCTTTTCTTAAGTATTGGTAACTTAAAGATACCATAGATTTATGCGAAAGGGTTATTTTTTTTGAGAACTTTCAACTGTCAAGATAATGAAATAAAATACAAAAAACAGGGCTGACGAACCTCGGACAATACAGTCTGACGTTCTCACACCCTGTTTTGTGTCTCTGTAAATAAAATTCCTCAGCGCCGCTGGCAGTGCTCGCAGAAATAGATCGTCCCTCCCATATAGTTTGCCTTGTGGATCTCGTACCCGCACCGGACGCACGGTTCGTTCAGCGAGTTTTTGCTCATCTGCGTGATGTAACCTCCCTTTTGTCCGAAGAGGTCCCTCTCCGTGTCGCGCCCGCCCTTTGCTGCCATCTTCCTTATGATCTTGCAGACAGACTCATATAAAATATGAAAATCCTCCTCCGACGCCTCCTGCATCGGATAGCGCGGGTCGATGCCTGCATCCCACAGAATGTCCTGCAGCGCACCGTTTCCAAGCCCGGGTATGCGCTGCTGCGTCGCGAGAAACGCCTTTGCCGACAGTCTTTTGCCTGACGCCGGATACAGCGACCGGAAATAGTCGTATGTGAATCCGTCCGTGAGCGGATCGGGCTTTGTGCTGGCGGAAACATAATAACCGTCCGTGCACTGCCCCCTGGGACATATGGTGATCCCGCCATACATCTGGATCGACACAAAGATTCCCGTCCCATCGTCAAAACAGACTGCAAACTGATGCTTTTTCGGAAATTTTTCCGCGTCGTCATAATAGCGCGGATATGCCCCGTCATTGAGGACGATCATGCTCTCCTGTGTGTCGATCTGCACCATACCGCCCTTGGCAGCAGCCCCGGTTATGGTCTGCCCCTCCAGATACTCCTCATACTTGTCGCGCTCACCTGTAAAAAAGGCAAACCTGTGCGGCGTCTGCAGGACTCTGATCTCACTGATGGTCTTTCCTGTCAGATGCCCGCTGATCTGCTTTGCGATCGTAGTGCTCTCCGGTAATTCCAGCATGTCACACCTCCCCCCTCGTACCTCCCCGTGATCTCGATCGTGTTGCCGTCGGGATCCTGGAGGCAGAAATAGTAATACGGATTTCCCGCGTTGATATAGCGGATCTTTGTCAGGTTCGCCGCAACATCAAGCGACCTGATCCGCCTGTACCTTTTTTGGGACGCCCGTGTACATTAATATGATACCACACAGAATATGACAGCAGTGTGTCATATTCAGATTATCTCATCTGATCTGCTGCATATTTCCTTCACTATTTTTTCTATCCTGTCAATGTTTCCTTTTGTCAGATAATTCGGGTTGAGTTTTCGCTTGCTATAAGCATATATCGTATTTTTTGTCAGACATTCGAGGAGATAAGTAAAATATCTTTCCCACGAACTATACTCACCACTTTCTATAAATTCCCCCGGCTGTGCCAAAATCTCCTTCAATCCTTCTGCCTGAACAATATTCGATCGCAGGATTAAATATTCAAAAGATTCCGGCGCCCATAACTGACTTCCCTGACTCACTTCCAATGCATGTACGGCACTCTGCATGTCTGCACCAAACGCTGCACCATCAACAATCACCAGGATCTGCTCCTCTTTATGGGTAAGAATGTATTTCGCCACATTCGATTTGCCTCTGGCAGAATCACAGGCTGTCTTCATATTCTGGCTGACTGCCCTAAACATTTCATGACCAGCATTGGAATCCTCTGTAAGAATAACAGACGGTTCGATCTCTTCCGCTGCCCTCGCTTCCGGATATACCTGATGCATGGAATTATATACTTGTCTGGTGTTTTGATAATACCCGCTGTTTTTCAGATAATAGATCTCACTGATACTATATGGCAGCATATTCAGACCATCTCTCGTGATAAATACAAAATAGCAGTCCGATTCCAGTACCGCCTTTGCAAACGATTTTGTGTTCAGAAAACGCTCCTGTTCATCCACAAAAACAACTGCACTTTTCTGCATGCCCAATTTTGCCAGCACACTTTCATCATCGCCTGATAACACAATACATTTCCTGTCGCAGACTACCTCTGTCCCCGGTCCGGATCTCCCTGACTAGATAGTCACTTATGATCTGGATCATGGTCGTCTTGCCGCTGGCGCTGTCTCCCTGGATAATCGTAATATTCCTGCGCAGATTCAGCTCATAGCGCAGTCTCTTTGTGGAAACCAGAACTCTTATGTTACCCTTCAAAGATCTCCACCTCCTGAAATTCCCATAGAAATTCGGCATAGTTATGGATCACGCTGCCACTGTTTTTGATACATATCTCAAAAGGCTCCTCAAACCGCATCTCATATCCAAGCCTGACAGTGATGTCCTGTCTCTTTCCAATCTCCAATATCCATTTCGCACAATTATCCCCACAGGCAGACGCATTGACAATGAGCTTCGGCTCCTTATACATGATCATAAGCGCTTTCACACCGCCTGACAGCCTCTCTGGCGCAATAATCCCGAGAACCGGACTTTGAATAGCGTGTGCCGACAATACCGTGGAGCCATCTACATCCTGCACCATCTCCTTTACCAGTTCATCCTCAAACCATTCATCCTCGTAGTTATACTTGAAATAAGTATCCGGACTAAATACATAATTTTCAGTATCGATATCCTTCACGCCTCTGTTAATGATAATGTTCAGCATCCTTTTCTCCTCCACAATTAGTGCCGCCACTTTATTTCGGCTTATCTGATCATTCTTCCACCTTTTCCAGCCCATATACATCTGCAGAATGATTTATTGCCCCGCCGGGTTAACATACTGAATGTTGTTCCGCTTACAGTATTTTTCCGCATAGCTTTTCGGTTCCACCGTCACCACCACATCTGCAGAATCACAAAAGATCGCCTTCGGAGCTTGTCCTATATTTGTGTAATTCTGGATCTTCCGGACTGACCGGGGCAGTACGGCTGTCTTTAGACCCACACATCCTGAAAAGGCACGCTGTCTGATCTCGCAGACACCTTCTGAAATCACGATCATTTCCAGTGCGAAGCAGTTACAGAACGCCTCCCTGCGGATCACCTTGACGCTATGGGGGATCGTCACGCGATCCAGCGACCTGCATCTGGCAAATGCACAGGTTCCGATCTCAGTGATGCCCTCTGGCAGATCCACGCCCCTCAGACTCTCACAGTCCCAAAACGCTTCCTCGCTGATCTTCGTCAACCCTGCCGGCAGATTCACGGCACACAACTGTTCACAGTTTCCGAATGCACGCATTCCGATCTCCGTCACACCATCAGGAATATTGATCTGCACCAGCGCCTGACAGGCATAAAACGCGCCGTCTCCGATCACACGGACCGTCTCCGGCAGCGTGATCCGTGTGATCGATCTGCGCAGATCAGACTGTGCCTCCCGCAGGCGCGGCGCCCCAGGTGAAAATGCCCAGCCGCCGATCTCTGTCACGATACCGTTTCCGATCTTTTCGGGAACCTCAACCTCGGTATTGTTCCCTTTGTAGCGTGTGATCACGAGCGTTCCGTCCTCGCGCTTCTCATATCCCCAGATCTTTTTTAACTCGGTGACGGAATTGGGATCTGCGTTCAGTTCGCGCATCATTTTCTTCTCCGCCCTCTCGCGCTCCGCGGCAAAGTCGGCGGTGCGGTTCTTGAATTCCAGCAGCCACGCCTGGCATTCCGTTCCGCCGTTCTCCGATGCATAGCGTATCATCTCGTCGCGCTTGCGCGGCGCATCAAGCCAGCCATTCTCCGCACAGATCTCCAGACACGCCACGCTGTTCTGGTCGACCGCGCCTTTCATGATCTTTGACTTGTTCATCTGCTTCTGGTTAAAATGCTCGAGGATAAAGCGGAAAAATTCAGGCTTGTACAACCGGAACTGTTCGCGGTACTCATTATAATTTCCAAGATAAACCGCTTCTGTATAGTGAAATCTCCTGCCGCCGTTCTCCTCAAAAATACTGCGGATCACATCCATATATTCCCCGTCTCCCAGACTGTCCGACATGTTACAGAACTCCTGCCATGCAGTGCTGCGTCCCTTTTCCGTGAGCGCCGTTATCCGCTGCTCTGAAAATTTCGCTCCAGACTCCTTTAGCACGCTGATGATCCGTTTGCATCCGCTCATGATTGCGTAGTACAGAAGCTCTCCTGCGTCAAAGCAGACCTGCTCGCAGTTTTCGCACAGATACTTTACGATCTCTGCACGCTGTTCGATCGGCAGTACATTGAGCTTCCTGTCCCCAACGATCACCGTGTTTGTAAAACAACCGTCCCATTTGTCCATCAAATGCGTGCACCGCAGTATGTTGTTCATCTCCAGCGGTGTCAGCCAATAATGTATGGTATATGTATACGAACTCCCTTCAATATAATATTGCCTGTTCGTAAAATTCGCTCCGCCTCCGACAAGCGCCCGGACATACTCCAGACCGCGGAAACGGCAGGCAAGTCCCAGCGCCCGCGCGGAATTTTCAACGTATCCCAGCTTCTCATACACCCTGGAAACCTCCTCTGGAGACCGGGTAAGCACCGCCTGTTCCAAAACAGCACTTTTCTTTTGCTGTGCAGCTCTTTCGTTATCCACAATTTCCTCTTTCATATTCGTCCCTCGCTATTCTCATACCGCCTGGCCATATCCAGGATACGCCGCCGGACCTCCTGCCGGACCGGCTCCGGCGCAAGCACCCTGGCCGACGGTCCAAACCCCAGGATCACACCGTACACCCAGTCGTCCACCTCGGCATGCATGTGCACCATAAAGTTTCCGTCCGGCAGGACTTCGATCTCCTCCTCGCCAAACCGGTCGTAGATCCTGTAAGCCTCTTTTTTGTCGATCCAGATGTCGATCACAGTAAGCGGAGCAGGGCTGTCTTTCGCCTCCTGGTCCGACTCCTGCCTTGGCACAAATGTCTCATCCAGCGTTTCAAATCGTTTCATGCGGAACAGCTTGAAGATCCGCCACGCGTTCCGCTCCCTGCAGAACGCCTTGAGATACCATGTGTATTCTTTAAAGAGCAGCTTCACCGGCTCGACCGTGCGCCGGCTCATCTCTCCCTGCTTTCCGTAATAATCAAACCGGATCAGCCTTCGCCCCAGGATCGCTGTCCGGATATCCTCATAGAGCTGTTCCCTGCTGCCGCTCCAGTCGGACAGATCGATCGCAAGCCAGTCGATGGGATCTGTCTTGAAAAACGCACCGAGCTTCTGCAGGATATGTTCCTCCCCCTCCGCCCGGGTCTCCCGGAGCGATATCAGCCCTGACAGGATCTTTTGCTGTTCCTCCTGCGTGATCAGCATCTTATCCAGCACAAACTGCTCCGTCAGGCAGATGCCGCCGTTTTTCCCTTTCTTCGCATAGATCGGTATCCCGGCAGCACTCAGCGTGTCCATGTCGCGGTAGATCGTCCTCGCAGAGACCTCAAAGCGCTCCGCCAGCTCCGCGGCAGTCACAGTCCCCTGCTTCATCAATATGTATATCATTCCCAACAGCCGATTGATCATAATTTCCTCTCAAACAATGCACTGACCTCCATCTTGTCCACGATACCCTGCGCGTCCACACCCGGGTGTGTCACGTAGATGCGGCAGACCTGCTCCACAAACCCGCTGTCGACACCCAGCTTTTTCGCGATGGCGTCCACCCTGTGCCCTGCGCGCATCTCCCTGATGATCGTCTCCACCACAGATCTCAGACTGCCCTCGCTGATCCCCTGAATCGGTCTGTCACCCCCGCCCTCTGTCAGATCGATCTTCTGTACCTGCCATCGCCCGGTTTCCTCCTCGATCTCCAATACCGCCATCGTCACAGGCTGACGGAAGCGCCTCGGCCCGCAGCTTCCCGGATTGAGATGCAGCACGCCGTCCACCGTTTTCTCCTCATATCTGTGCGAATGGCCATAGAGAAACAGATCGATGCTGCCCAGATCAGTCTTTCGGTGCTTTTTGTTGTGCACCATGCAGATCCGCAGTCCGAACAGCGTGATATTGAGTTCGTCCTCGAGCGCTGCCGCCCATTCCCTGTCGTTGTTGCCCCGCACCACATACACCGGCGCGATCTCCCTTAGCCCGTCCAAGATCTTCTGACTGTTGATATCCCCGCCGTGCAGGATCACCTCACAGGTTTTGAGTACCTCTTTGATCTCAGGGCGGAGCAGCCCGTGTGTGTCCGCCAGGATCGCGACCCTGTGCATTTTGTTCTCAGCCATATTCCAACTCCATTTCCATGTCTATGATCTCCCCAGTGACATCATTCAGCAAAATTTCCCGAGTCTTATTTTCCTGGATCACATTTAAAATATGATATAGTATTCCATCGTCCTTTTTTCTCCTGATATCATCATAATAAATATACTCCGTCTCTGATAGCACATAGTAATAATCCGGGAGTGCCACGCCCATAAGCAGCTCATATCCCGCCTTCTGCCACTCCTCATACGGAAGCGCCTGCCGTACTGCCTGATCCCCCGCAATCGCCGCACAAACACGGTCCAGCGCTTCCTGTGCAGTGGTCTGTGTCGTGAGCCCGTCACGGTAAATGTAATACGACCGGTCAAACAGGTCGATCTCTGGAAACGCCTTGTGCGCCGGGTGCATCGAGTCCTCCAGATCCACGCGTACCATGCGGTAGCCATCCATCGCGATCACACAGTGCCTCCACGCGCCAGTCTGCACATCCTCTGCCTGCACATCATATCCTTCCGCATAACTGTAATCCGACACGCGCGTTGTCTTTACATGGGTCAGACTCCCGCCCTGGTATTCATAGATCCATGTCTCTACACTGCCCGAACTGCTCCCCCATCCAACCTTGACCAGCAGATATCCAGGTTCCATGAACGAACCATGATAGGGGTCACCACGCATTCCGCCATTCGTACTGCCAGGCAGGGACGGGGGATCCTCGACCTCCCGCCACGAACCGTCCTTTTGCTGCAGCAGGATAAACATACGGCGATCCTCCGGCACGCGCTCCGGAAAATCCTCCTCATGCACATCAAAAGCATCACTGTCCGCCACAAAAGCAATATCCTCGATCCCGTCATCATTTAAGTCTCCCCGGACAAGATCAACGCACTCAAATTCATCCACCTCAGAATAATTCGCCTCCAGCCAGTCCGCGATCCACGTTTCCTCCGCTGCCGATACCCCTGTATCTGTAAACAACAGCATCGGAACTTCCCGGACGGGCGCAATGCTCTTTGCCGGATTGCCAGATACTGCCGCATACACCAGCTCCTTTTTTCCAGCAAGCGGCGAGAAATCTTCAATCTGGTTATCCGAAAGCCCAACCTGGTTCAGATGCGGAAGCTTTGCAAGAACAGAGATATCCCGGATCTTATTTTTATCCGCCGCCAGATCATACAGATCATACATTCCATCAATCGCCGAGAGATCTGTGATCCCGTTCTCGGCCATCCCCAGCCGCTCCAGCTTTTCAAGCCCGGCAAGCGGCGTGATGTCCGTGACCGCATTGCCGTTAAGATTCACGCTCCGAAGATCTGTCAGCCCGCTCAGAAAGCTGATATCCTTGATTCCGCAGTACTGAATTCCCAGATCCTGCATCTTGGTGAGCGTTCCGAGCACCTCCATGTGTCTTGCGTGATCATTGCCGGACAGCGACAGTTCGACCAGTTCTGTGAGCTTTCCCAGCACTGCCATATCCTCCACAGGCGTCTCATACAGCGATAGGCGCTGCAACTGCGGCATCTGCTCCAAAAACGAGAGATCCGCGACATCGCACTGTGTCAGATATAGCTCCGTGATCTTGTGCATGCCGCCTATGAAAGACAGATCGATCGTCTGCTCCTTCCCATAACTGATAGATAATCGTTCCAGGCTGGACAACTGCGCGATCGGTGTAAAATCCTCAATAACCGAGTCATCCCATTCACTGATCCGAATAGAAAGCTGTCTCAGATTCGGGAGGAGCGACAGGGACTCCAGCGAACAGACCGCACTGCCATAAGGCGCCTCGTGCAGCACAAGACTCTCACACTCCGCCATCATCCTGAGAACAGAATCCGGCGAAGTGTCATCCGTTATACCTATATCGCTGTAGCGCACACACTCCCGAAATCCTTCGTCTGCTATGAGCATCGCCAGTGCTTCGTCCGCATTTTCAGCTTCAGACAGATCCACATTCCCTTCCGTCTCCCCTGCCACAGTTTCATCATGCACCGCAACACTTTCCTGCAGCGTTTCTCTCCCCTGTCCGCATGCGCATACCATCATACTGCACAATGCCGCGCAGCAGCATAGCACAATATTATTCATTCTCATTCCCGCCCTCACCTCACTTCTTATACAAGATACTACAAGATACATTATACCACGGAAAAACTGCAGCTTCCATAATACATTGCAAAAAACGAATAGCTGCCGCGTTCCCACGCAGCAGCTATTCTCATCTGCCCATCTGTTCATTCCCCGTCACGAGACGATCTCATACGCCGCGCCGTCATATCCGAGGTACTGCACCGTATCCATGTCGATCGCATCGACACTCTGTGCCGCATCCACCACAGGGATACACCTGCCCTTTCTGATGAACAGCGGCACCTCATTCAGCGCCACTTCGACATAGTGCGTGCCCTGTCCCAATATCTCTTCATACAGGCTTCCGTCCGGCATGAACTTCACAAACTTCATCTCCTCAGGCAGGTAGACTGTCCTGCCGCTCACGTTCTGCGTGTAGACCGGCGCGATCATCACCTCGTTTCCAAGCAGGAGCTGGTCTTCCGTCTCCACCGCACGCCTGTCGTCAGGATAGTCAAATCCAAGCGGCCTGAAATACATGTCATCATTCTGAGCCGCCTTTACATACTCGCTGTAGAGATACGGTATCAGGCGATAGCGCACACCGATCACATGGCGGAAATCCTCAATATGCTCAAACTGGTAACACTCCTGTTCCCGCGTACCGAGTGCCGTGTGGTTGCGCATGAGCGGCGTGAACACGCCAAGCGCCAGCCAGCGCAGCAGAAGATCCCTCGTCGTATCGGAGCCAAAACCGCCAAGGTCTGCGCCCGTATACAAAAATCCGCACATGTTCAGCGACGGCATCATCTTCAGGTTCAGCAGGATATGTGACCACCACGACTGATTGTCCCCTGTCCAGATCCCGCCGTAGCGGTGCATTCCTATATAGGACGAACGCGAAAACAACAGCATCTTCTTATCTGGCGCGATCTTCCGGAGCGCCTCGCCCGCCGCCCTTGTCATATTAAATCCAAACAGATTGTGCACAAGGTCGTGCCGCACCTTTTTGCCGTTGACATTGTGATAAAAACGTCTGTAATCTTTCTGATTATTCTGGATCTGTTCGAGGATCGCCCTCGCCTCGTGCGGGACCGCATGGGCATTATCCAGAATATTCTCAGCGCCGCCTGCACCGTCAAACGCCTTCACATGATCGCCGATCGCCTGGTTAAGTTCTTTGATCCCCTCCTCCGAGTAAAAGATCGCCGGCTCATTCATGTCATTCCAGAAGCCGTCAATGCCAAGATCGGTCAGTATCTGGTATTTTCCGCCAAACCATGCCCTCGCCTCCGGATTGAGGACATCCGGAAAATGCGTCCATCCGGGCCAGACTGCCGCCACAAAGTCCGAGCCGTCCTCCCGCTTGCAGAAATATCCTTTCTCAACGCCCTCCTCGTAAATGTCATAACCCTGTTCGATCTTGACACCCGCGTCGATGATCGGGATCAGATGGATCTTCTGCTCCTTCATCCGCTGCACAAACGCCGCAAAATCTGGAAAACGCTCCGGATTGACCGTGAAGTCCTTGTAGTCCTGCATATAGTCGATGTCCATGTACACCATGTCGATCGGGATCTGGTGATCCCTGTAACCGCTCACCACAGCCTCGATGTCCTCCGCGGTCTTGTACCCCCAGCGGCTCTGCCCGAAACCAAACGCGTACTTCGGCGCGATGTAGCTTTTGCCGATGATCCCGCGGAACTGCTTCGCCACATCGCAGGCACTCCCGCCAGTGATCACATACAGATACAGGTCTGCCCGCTCACAGCGCACTGTCAGCTGATCCGGCCGCGTGTATCCGATGTCAAAGCTGATTGTCGACGGATAGTCAAAAAACAGTCCCACATGCCTCTTTCCTGAAATGATGATAAAATTGTGTGCACCGTACAGCGACACTTTCTCCTCCGTGTGATGGGGATCGTCAGTGCAGTTGCTGACATACCTGTAACCCCGCTTGTTGATACCGCGGTTTGCCTCGCCAAGCCCGTACACGACATCTGCGCCGTCCATCTCAAAGCTGAAAGAAAAACCGTTTTCTACCGAGATGTCCACCGGGATATCCCCGCATACTGCCTGTCCCGTGTACGCCGCTGCCGCAAGCTCTGCCGTGACCGCCTCCGTCTCAAACGGACTGCCAAACGCATATTTGCTAACCATACATAAACCTCCTATTTATATAAAATTTTATTTCCTTTTACACCAAATGTACCTGCAAACGCCGCCCCGACCAGCACAGCCGTGATCAGCTCCGCCGCCGGAAACGCCAGCCACACGCCGTTCATGCCAAACAGCCAGGACAGCACAAACGCGCAGATCATGATCGCCACGAACCCTCTCGAGACCGATGCCAGAAACGCCCATCTGGCGGACTCCGTGGCGCTGAGGATCCCGGTCCCTATGATGTTGAAGCCCGCAAAGAGAAAACCGGTAAAATACAGCCGCAGCCCAGTCACCGCATACGCCGCAAGTTCCGCGTTCCCCTCATTGTTGAACACTGCCGTGATGGGTCCTGCGAACATAAAGATCAGCAAAATGACCAGCACCGAGAGCACCAGTCCTGTGCCCACGCAAAGCCGGATCACCTTCCGCACCGACGCGTGCGCCCCCTTCCCGTAATAGTCGCTCAGCAGCGGCTGCGAGCCCTGTGACACCCCGTTAAAGACAGCCGCCGCCACAAGGGACGTGTTTGCCACCACGCCGTACGCCGCCACACCGACATTTCCGGCGAGCCTTAAGATGATCATGTTAAAGACCACCGTCGTGACGCCCGACGAGATCTCACCGACAAAGGCAGAGATCCCAAGCTGGCAGGAGGCCAGCAGCTTCCTGAACGAGGGAAGCGCCCACCGAAACCTGACTGTGCTCCGCTCAGACAGCAGATGCACACAGCAGATCGCCACCCCCATCACCGGCGACAGCGCCGTCGCCAGTGCCGCGCCGCGCATTCCCAGCTTCAGCGGAAACATCAGTATGTAGTCAAATACCACGTTGAACAGACTGCTCAGCAGCGTGGCCGCCATCGCCACAGCCGGCGCACCGTCATTTCTCACAAACGCATTGCAGATGTGATTCCACATAAAAAACGGTGCAAACATCATGAAGATCGCCGTGTAATCCTTTCCCACCGCCACGATCCTGTCATCGCCGCCAAGCAGCGCCACGATCCTGTCCGGCATCCCGATCCCGGCCGCGATGAAGACCGCACCGAGTATCAGCCCCCAGAGCATCGCATTGGAAAAGTACATATCCGCGCCCTGGTCGCCCCGCGCCCGCAGGATCTTGAACCGGATCGCCGATCCGACACCGATCATCGCGCCGACCGCAAAGATCAGGCTGTACACCGGAAGCACCAGATTGAGCGCCGTTATGCCGTCAGCCCCCTCCGCCATGGATATAAAAAACGTATCCGCCAGGATATACACCGATATCCCCAGCATGCCAAGGATATTCTGGGACACATATTTCGCAAGGAGTTTTTTCTCAGACATTTCTCTCCATACCTCCACTAATTAATTAGGATACTATTACCGCCGCACTCATGTCAAGAGGATTCATGATGCGATTTATGACGAATACTTGTGAAGATTGGAAAAATATGGTAAATTGTATTTATTCAGCCTTTTGACACGGCTGAACGACAAAAGATAAAAGTTTATTGACAAGAACAAGGTGGTGATTACAACGAAACGAAAATATGCCAGTCAGAATGTATATGACGCACTGCAGAACAGATTTCACTACATCTTCAAAGAGTTTGACAACATTTTTGTCTCCTTCTCCGGTGGAAAAGACAGCGGTCTGCTGTTGAACCTGATCCTGGATTTCCAGAAAAAATACTACCCAAAGAAAAAGATCGGCGTGTTCCATCAGGATTTTGAGGCGCAGTACACGCTCACGACAGAGTACGTCGAGCGCACCTTTGCCAGGATCGAAAACGAAGTGGAACCCTACTGGGTGTGCCTTCCGATGGCGACCAGAACGGCGCTCAGCAACTACGAGATGTTCTGGTATCCATGGGATGACACCAAGGAGGACTTGTGGATCCGTCCCATGCCGGACCATCCGTATGTCATCAATATGAAAAATAACCCGATGACAACCTACCACTACCGGATGCACCAGGAGGAGCTGGCAAAACAGTTCGGACGGTGGTACCGCATCTCCCACGGGGACAACAAGACTGTCTGTCTGCTCGGCATCCGCGCCGAGGAGTCCATGCAGCGCTACAGCGGGATCCTGAACCGGAAATACGGATACGACAACACCTGCTGGATCAGCAGGCAATTTAAGAACGTCTGGTGTGCCTCCCCGATGTACGACTGGTCCATCTATGACGTGTGGCATGCCAACTACGTGTTCTCCTATGATTACAACCGTCTGTACGACCTGTACTATATGTCCGGCCTGAAGCTGGACCAGATGCGCGTCGCATCCCCGTTTGGCGATTACGCCAAGGAGAGCCTGAACCTGTACCGCGTGATCGATCCCGAGATCTGGGCAAAGCTCGTGGGGCGTGTCCGGGGCGCCAATTTCGGTGCCATCTATGGCAAGACGAAAGCCCTCGGCTACCGCAACCTGACGCTGCCCGAGGGACACACATGGGAATCTTATACAAAATTTCTGCTGGACACGCTTCCCGTGCGCCTGCGGAACAACTACGTCAAGAAATTCCAGACTTCCATTGATTTCTGGCACAATGTCGGCGGCGGCCTTGAGGAGAAGACGATCGAGGAATTGATCGATCACGGATACCATGTCCGCCGCAACGGCGTATCCAACTATACGCTCATGAAGAACTCGCGCATCGTCTTTGACGGAAAGATCCCTGACCACACGGATGACATCAAATCCTCCAAGGATATCCCGAGCTGGAAACGCATGTGCTACTGTATCTTAAAAAATGACCATGTCTGCCGTTTTATGGGCTTTGGCCTTACCAAACAGCAGAAGGAGAACGTCAATCAGTTAAAGAAAAAATATCAGAATGTTGTAAACTAAATTTTGAGCCAGTGCCCCGATCCGAGGGCTATTGGCAGTCGGGAGGTTTCATATGGCATATCAAAGTCCTGTATATCAAGTAATCTCGGTCCCTGTCGAAAAGATCAAACCAAATACCTACAATCCGAATTCCGTGGCGCCGCCCGAGCTCAAACTTCTGTATGACAGTATCAAGGAGGACGGCTACACGATGCCGATCGTCTGCTACCACGATGATCCCGAGGACAGTTACATCATCGTGGACGGATTCCACCGCTACCGCATCATGCTGGACTACCCGGACATCTATGAGCGGGAGAACGGCATGCTGCCCGTCTCCGTCATCAACAAGCCGCTCGACCACCGCATGGCGAGTACGATCCGCCACAACCGCGCGCGCGGTTCCCACAGCGTGGATCTGATGAGCAACATCATCAAGGAACTTCACGAGCTGGGACGCTCTGATGCATGGATATCCAAGCATCTCGGCATGGAAAGGGATGAGATCCTGCGCCTGAAACAAATCACCGGTCTCGCGGCACTGTTCCGCGACATCCCATTTGGAAATGCATGGACTCCTGTCGACGAGAAGGCAAACCCTGCCGACGTCCTCTTTCCGGAGGACATTGAATAAAGTCTGCGCATAAAAAAATGCCCTGACGGGCATTTTTTATGTACTACAATGTAAACTTATTCACATCCTCGATCAGACCCTTGACCTTACCTTCCAGATCCTCCACAAGATGGTTGGAGTCATCCACTTCCTTGGAGAGCTCTGTCGACATCGCGGCCGTCTGCTCCGCCACGGATGCATTGTCCTGCGCCAGGTCGTTCAGGACAGCGATCGAACCTGTCACATTTTCCCGCTGACTGTCGATCTGCCGCGTCATCGTGTCGATCGAATTCACCGATGCGACACAGTCCGCCAGCGCCTTATGCAGCTGCTCCATGATATGCTGCGTCTCCGTCAGGGAATTTACCTGTATCTCTACAGACTCGTTGATCTCCTTCATCACGATGGCTGATTTCTCTGCATTGCTCTGCAGCTCCACCACGGTCTTGCCGATCTCATCCACAGAATTCGAAGACTGACTCGCCAGTTTTGCGATCTCGTCCGCAACGACAGAGAAACCTCTCCCTGCCTCCCCGGCACGCGCCGCCTCGATGCTCGCATTCAGCGCCAGCAGGCTGGTCTGGTCGGAGATCTCATTGATCAGATTCGCCGCCACATGGATCTGTTCGACCGATTTGTTGGTGTTCGCAGTCTGCTCTGCCATCGCAGAGATGCTCTCTCTCGTCTTATTGCTCACCTCGATCAGCTGCTTCAGCGTCTCCATAGACTGCTCACTGATCCTGTTCATCTCGACAGAGTTCTCATTCAGGTTCGCAACCTCTGCGCCGGTCTGGTTGATCTGATCCGCCATCATCACGACATTGCCGCTCGCCTCATCTGTAGAAGACGCCTGCCTTGTCACGTTCTCCGCGATGGAGTCCACCGCCAGCGATACCTGTGAGATAGATTCCTTCATATTATTAAAGGATTTGTCAAAATTGCCGAGCGCGCTGCCCACACCGTTTGACATCTCCGTGATACCCTGCAGGAGTCCGCGCATATTTGCCTGTGCCATGCGCAGGGCATCCGCCGTCTGGCCGATCTCGTTTCTCGTCTTTACTGCCACATCCGTCGTCAGATTCCCCTCGGATATCTTCTGTGCGAATCCCTGGATCCGCTTTAACGGGTTCACCAGCCGCTTGCCCACTATGAACGCCACCGTCAGCGAGATCAGAATCGCACTGATGAATACCGCATTGGTCCGGATCAGCACACCCATGTACTCCTTGTCAATTTCCTCCTTGACAACTGCCTTTGCCGCATTCATGTCGTCGACATAGTTTCCGGTGCAGACACACCAGCCCCACGGCTCAAACAGCTCGGAATACGCAATCTTCGGCGCCACCGTCACACCGTCCGACTTAGTGAAATAAAACTCATTATAGCCGCCCTTGTCAGCGCTCTTGCAGACATTGACCACCGACTGCGTGATCATGACACCGTTCTGATCCTTGAGGTCTTTTCGATTATCGCCCTCCTGGTCTGTCAGGACCGCATGTACTACAAGATTATAATCCAATCCGTCGATCCAGAAATACCCGCTCTGGTCATCCCTGTAGCGCATGGCGCGCACAAATTCCTTTGCGTGCTCCATCGCCTCCTCCTCGGTCTTCTCGCCCGCCAGATATTCATCGTACTCGCTCTGTATCACCGAGATCGCACTCTGCACCTGCGACTTTATTTCCGTCTTGTACCCCTCATCCACAGCCTCCTCATAGGTCTCATACGAAGAAACGGACATCGACTGGATGGAAAAGATCGCATTTCCACCGATTCCTATCGCAGTGACCGCTGCCACCGCACCGCACAGACACATGATCGAGCTGATCAAACTTTTTTTCTTACCTTCCATTATCTGTTCCTCCTGCCCTGCAACTCTGGCCAACCCTACTGCTAAACCATATTGCATACTCTTATTCTATAACTATTGGCAGGATAAAGCAAGAAAATTGTTAAAATTATAAATAATTTGATGAGAATCATTTGCTTTTTCATGCAATTTGACCACTCTGGACAGCTATGAGTGACATGAAACTATGTCAAACGATCACATGTTCTGCTTCACGAACGCCTTGATGGCATCATAGCTCTCCCTGCTGAGGATATGCTCGATCCGGCAGGCATCCTCTATCGCAATACTCTCCGGTACGCCCAAAGTCATCAGCCAGCCGGAAATGAACTGATGGCGCTCATAGATCAGCTCCGCGATGCGCTTCCCGGAATCCGTGAGATAGATAAATCCCGCATCCGTGACCGTGATGTGATTCTTCTCGCGCAGATTCTTCATCGCGATGCTGACGCTTGATTTCTTGAAGCCCAGTTCATTGGCTATGTCCACAGAGCGGACGACCGGGAGCTTTTTACTGAGTATCAGTATTGTTTCCAGATAATTTTCAGCAGATTCGTTTTCTATCATTTCTCTCTCTCCTATATCCTGTAGATCCTTAATGTTCTCCATTATAACACGTTCCTCGGGCGATTTCAACAAACGCCGCCGGCCCGCCTCACGTCAAGGTCCTCCTGCAGTACTCAAATACCTCCTCCAGCGCCTTCCTGCTGGCAGTGTAATAAACGCGGTTATCCACATGGCTCACCTCGACAAGCCCGGCCGCCAGCAGCACGTTCATGTGGTGGGAGACCGTCGCAGTCGTCAGTTTCAGATGCTTTGCCAGCTCACTCCCGTACGCTTTCCTGTCGCGGATATAGGAGAGGATCGCGAACTTGCTCTTGTCCGCCAGCAGCTTTAGCACGGAGACCGCATAGCTCTCAAAGCTCTCATCCTGCTGCCGCGGATTGATGCCGATGGCAAAATCCTCCCCAAAGAGGATCCCGATCCGGTAATAATCCGGATCCTCATAGGTGCATCCATCCTCGCCCATATCATTATTGAGCGTGATCTCGTTGCAGTGGATCACCGATGCCTCCACGCGGAAGCCAAAGGGACTGCCTGTTATTTTCACGTTTGTTTCCCGCCCGATGTACGAGGCCGGATCCTGTCCCTCGAGCTTTTCAGACCAGTACTGGTAAAACAGCAGAACCAGCTCCTCCAGCTCTCTGCGGTAACCTTTCAGAAGCTTCTCCGCCTTCTCCAGGAGGGCTAAAAGCTTTTCGGTATGCCCTGTCCTGTCAAAAAATATTTTCTGGATCTTCCACTTTTCCTCATCCCTGATATCCATCGCCATCAGGTAACATATGACCGCATAGGGCTCACTCATCCTTACCATCTTCTTATCCCGCACCACGGACTCCGTGTAGCCCTGCAGGCAGAAGCCAAACCGCTCACAGTACGCCTGCTCCGGGAGATCTCTCAGATACGCCCCGAATGCAGCGATATCCCGAAAATCCACACGCTCATAGTCCTCCCAGAGCAGTGCCAGGTTCCCGGCGCACCCCATCGCAGCATCGTCCTGTTTTGGAAAATAATACCGCAGCTGTTCCGTATCTTCCGAAAATACGCGTTCCGCCTCCTGTTCGATCTGCTCCAGCACCTCGAATTTCCGAAGCCCCTCCCGAAACGGACTCGCATATTTTCGTTCCATAGACTCCCTGAGTTCCCTGAATTTTTTTCCCGCACCCAGATGTTTCAGCAGCGAAACACTCTCCTTGACATAGTCCACTTCACGGCTGATCTCCCGCACCATTCAATCACTCCCTGTCATATCCCTGTTCTAGTCTGATCCCAGACAATTTCATTACCAGGAATATTATAACACAAACTGCACCGCTGAACAGAAAAATCTGTGAGACAGTACAAAAAGCTGCGAGTGCGCTGACGGCAAGGGACGCGGCAGGTGTCGCCGCGCACGCCCCGGCATTGAAGATCGAGCCGACACGCGCCATGTACTCCTGGCTGACCGCCTTCATGAACTGGACATTCAGTGCGGATATCAGAACACTGATGGACATGCCGATCACAAAGGTCATCACGGTCGTCAGGACATAGACCATCCTCACCCTGGCCTGAACACTGCTGCCGAGTGTGTAGCAGCTCATACAGGCTCCGACAAGCATGCCTGCGCCTGTAACCTGCAGTCTGACAGAAAGCTTACTGCTGATAAACGGATATAAAAAGGATCCGATGCCCATTCCGGCCGTCAGCGCGAGGGCAAAGGCGCTCAGCAGCCCGCTGCCCTGCCCCATCACATCCTGGATCAGGGGACTCTGCAGGGCATTGAGCGGTGTTATGACAGCGTTGATCAGCACCGCCAGCAGGCAGAAATTCCGGATCACCGGCTGTTTTTTCAGATACTGCAGTCCTCCCTTCAAGGCAGCCGCGTACTCTTTTGCCTGCAGACTGCCTCTGCGCAGGTTCGTCTCCCTCACCCGCAGAAAGCCCAGGATCAGGGCTGAGCCAAAAAAGGAGACCCCGTCGATGACAATGGCCGCCCCGATCCCAAATGCGCCGATGATCACGCCCGCCATGCCCATTCCGATCATCTGTACGACCGTGCTCAGCGTTGAGCTGAGCGAAGTTCCGTATGTATAATACTTTTCCTCCAGAACCAGCGGCGTCACCGCGAGCGCCGCCGGCAGGCGGAACGCCTCCACCGTGGAATTGATCAGCGTAAATGCGAGCAGGATCCACGGATCGACGTCCCCTGCAAGGTACAGTATGGCAAGCCCCGAGGTCGTGATGCCGCGGACGATATCCGTGACCACCATCAGCTTTTTCTTGTCCATCCCCTCCACGAGTGCACCTGCAAACGGCTGCACGAGCACGGAGGGCAGCTGGTTCGCCGCAAAGACAAGCGCAGACCATGCCGCATCTCCTGTGATCGCATATACGAGCCATGTGAACGCGATCGCATCGATCGAATCTCCGAACCGGTTGATCAGACCTGCCAGGATGATCTTCCGATACTCCTTCTGTCTTAAGATCTCCCTGTAACCGACTTTTTCGCAGCCGTTTTCTCCTGCTGCATGTTCTCTGTTATCCATTCTTTTCAGACTCCTCTCCTGTTATCATCTCTCAGAAGCTTCTATGTTTCCCCTGTGTGTCTGCTGTACCGCAGTGAGACCGGGAATGTTATACTTTCATCTACAATTATATTAGATATATATCTAATATAGAGTATAACATAATGCTAGATGCATGTCAACAATATATCAGACATATATCTAGCATTTATCAGATCACGATATTTCATTTATTGACTGATCATCATCAGCCCCTGAATTCCCCATATACCCCCTTGGTGTTCCGCTTCACTTTGTATAGTGCCTCATCCGCCTGGCTCAGAAGCTCCGCTATGTCGGAACCGGCGTCATTTGTCCATGCAAAACCAGCAGAAGCACTGACCGTCCTCGACTCGGTATCCGACAGCATGACCTGGTTCTGCGTCAGTCTGTCATAAAACATGTCCAGCCGCCCCCTGATCTCCTCCCTGCTCCCGCAGCCAAAGATCATCATGCAGAACTCATCGCCGGAGCGCCTTGCCGTCAGAAACTGTTCTGCGGGCATGGCGCTCATAACCGCTGAAAAGCTTTGAAGATAACGGTCTCCAACGTCATGACCATATGTATCGTTGACGCCCTTAAAATAATCCAGGTCGATCATGACGAGCGCACATACCTCCCCGTCCGGCATCCGCCGCAGGCGCTCCGCCGCCAGCTGCTTAAAATAAGGATACTTATACAATCCCGTGAGCGGGTCGTGCGTATTCTCATAACGCATCTGCCGTTTCTCCATGACATCCCCTGTGACATCCGTGATGACGCCAAGCTTTCCGCCCGCCGACTCGGACATCTGTATCCTGACATACTTCGCATCATGGATCTGATAGACATTCGTCTCCCCCTCAACGGGCTTCTCCGCAACCCGGCGGATATAGGTGTCAAACACGCGCGCATTTTTGCCAAACTCCGCTACTGCCTGATCCGAGATCTCCAGCAGCGCTCCCAGGCCGGATGTGACAAACACGTGGTTCTTTCCGCTCTCGTACTCAAACGCCGCCAGCGAAACCCCGCTGATCTCGATGATCGCCGATATCCTGGCGGAGATATTGATGATACTCGTCACCATCGTGTTGATCCCCCGGCTCAGCTCCTCAAACTCGCGGTTACCGCCCACAGACACCGTCGTGTCGAGATTGCCGTTCGTGATCGAAGACAGGTCCTCGAGTATGCGATGGATCCCGTCGATCACCCTGCGCCTGACCAGGTAATTCAACAGGAAGATGACAGCCAGCTCGATCAGCAGCAGATAGACGCACGTGAGCACACTGTCCGAAAAAAGCTTCTGAAACAGGACTGCCGCCGGCAGCGCCGCACAGATGATGACATCCTCATACTGCCGGCTCACGATATAGATCCGCCTGCCGTCCGTCCCCGTCCGATAGTCGCCCTCCTGACACTCCAAAAGCGCATCCAGCTGATAGCAGTCCTCACGGAAATCCTGTCCGATGTCCCCGGAATGTCCGAGGACATCCCCCGTCCCGCAGTCCACCACAAAGAGCTCCTCTCCGACATCTGTCGGAAACTTGGCAAAGATATAGTCATATGTATTTCTCGACTGCGCCTCCATCAGCCTCTTTGGCTCGAAGCCGACCTGCACGAAGCCTCCCTTATTTTTCCTCGCCACACCGATATACTGCATGATCTTGCCCGCCGCCGCATTGGGCCGCGCTTCCTGGATCAGATAGGCATCCTCGTCACCGCTCTCCAGGATCGCGAGAAAAGGACGCGTCTGGTCATAGTCAGCCATGTTCATACCGATATATTCGGAGACGGACGCGGACGCGATGATGCCGTTCTCGTCAATATAATGAAGCTCGTCCACGTTCAGCAGCTTTGCCAGATACTGCATCTCGGACACGTCCATGACGACCTCCTCCTGCCTGTCCAGCACGTAGGACGCCGCCTTTGCCCTGGTGAGGTAATCCTCGTCAAGGCTCTTATTCATCATCTCCAGTTCCATCTGGTTGTTCTCCAGCGTATGGATGATCTGTTCGATCTTTATCTGAAACGTATCGAACTGCTGATCCTCAAGCGTATGCCAGCGGAACAGAAAATTGATCAAAAGGATCAGAAAAATGGCAGCACTCAGAATGATCACCATATATATCGTAAAAATCTTCTGCATGGACTTTATCTGTACCTGCTTCTTCTGCATTTTCTCCATAAGCGCTCCCCTCCCGGCATATTCATACTATTAAATGAGGAATGCCCACGGCGGACATTCCTCGACGGATGGTTAGAGGGGACTTCCTGTGCATACCCGCACAGTCCCTTTTTTATTGTAACATGGACGCACGCAATGCGAACGTCCTTTTCTTCGCAGAAAACGGCTTTTATTTCGCAAATCGACAATTTCTGAACATATCGCCGCCCCGCCGGCACCTGATAATCCCTGTAATTGATCTTTTCGGCTATCGCTGCTGCCGCCCCAGCCGGCTTCCCATGCGGCTGAGCAGCTCGTTTGTGATGCTACCGGAATCCTTTGCCACCATCGGCGCATCGATCTGCCCGCCGCCGTCGTATCCGATCAGCGTCGCGGTCATGCCCACCTCGACATCCGCAATATCCGTGACATCGACCGCGAGCTGATCCATGCAGATCCTCCCGACGACCGGCGCCCAGCTCCCGCCGATGAGCGCATAGCTGCCGCTGCCGGAAAGGCTGCGCGGAAAACCGTCCGCATAGCCGATCGGCAGTATGGCGATGACGCTGTCCCGCTCCGCGACAAAAGTCCTGCCATAACCGACTGACTCCCCCTGCGGGACAAACCTGATCAGGACCACTTTTGCTTTCAGCGACAGCACCGGTCTGAGATCGGGCTGCAGTCTGGTCTGTGCATCCGGCGTGCTCAGCACACCGTACAGGGCGATGCCCGCCCGGACATAACTGCATTTCAGTTCCGGATAATTCAGCAGGCCGTAGCTGCTCTGTATATGGATCTTCGGAATGCGTATCCCCTCATTTTTCAGCCGTTTCAGCACGCCGTAAAAGTCCGCGATCTGCTGCCTTGTAAAACAGACATCCTCCTCCTCAAGACTGTCCGCAGCACACAGATGCGTATAGATGCCCCTGACGTCAAAGCGCTCCATCGCAAAAACGCACAGTATTTCTTCTATATGAAACGGATCAAATCCAAGCCGGTGCATGCCCGTATCGATCTTCACATGCACCTTGATCCGCTGCCCCTGTTCATTCAGCCTGCAGGCGTAGGCATGATCGATCAGCGTCTGCGCAAGATCGTACCTGCGGATCTCCCCCGCCCTCTCCGGCGCCGTATAGCCAAGGATCAGGATCTCCCCCCGCACACCGCACCTGCGCAGCCGGATGCCCTCGTCAACCGTCGCCACCGCATACGCCCGGACGCCGATCCTGTCCAGATGCACCGCGACCTCGCACATGCCATGTCCGTATGCATCCGCTTTCACAACCGCCATCAGCTCACACTTAGGCTGCATCGCGTTTTTCAGGACTTCCACATTATGCTCCAGGTTCGCCAGATCGATCTCAATATATGCCCTGTCAGTATCCGTATCATGTTTTTTCGCCCTTCGGCCAAACCGTCCCCTCAATGCCACCGCCAGCACGCTGAACGCAGCCGACATTCCAGTGACTGCGAGGAAATGAACCACACTGTTGTCCACCAGCAAGTCCTGCAGATGCAGCACCTTTGCAAACATCCGTATCACGACGATCATCATCGGGTGAATAAGATAAATGACCAGCGACACATCCCGCATCCACACATACCGCTTACCACGAAATCGCAAAAGCATTAAAAAAAGAAAATACACGCACGGCGGCAGAAAAACATACATACTGTCGTGCCGCTGTACCTGAAAATGACGCAGTGTAAGCCCTTCCACGAGCATCAGTGCAAACATCAGGACAAAGCACACCATAAGAACAGCTTTTCCTGACGCGCTTTCTGCAGATACTGTTTCCCCTGACCGGGACTGCCTGTACATAGTTTTATTGTGATCAGCAATAAAACCGCCCATCACAAAAAACAGAGGCGCAAAGAAGATCCCGTTTCTGGTGTAGTCCGATACCTGAAAAATCAGCGCATAAAAGCCGCTGCACGCCGGGATCTCCCCGATCCATCCATAATAACTGTCTCCGAACAGTCCGACAAGATACAGTGCTGCCGCGGCCGCAGTCGCTTTTTTGTAATCCAGCTTTTTCACAAGTCCCCACGCGATCCCCCCGCCAATGACCGACGCCGGAAGATACCACAGATGGTACAGTGTCCCGTCAAACATGATGTCCTTTATGAGATTCGGCAGCAGATTCTCCATCTTAAAATAGCCATTGTAGAGATTGACCGGAATATAAAATATCGCCGCGGCCGCGTAGATCAGCGCCGTCTTTTTCACAAAAGCCCAGAGCTTTGCAGGCTGATCATGGTACCTGGAGATCAGAAAAAATCCCGAAGTCACGAAAAAGAACGGCACCGCCACGCGCGCGGCAATGCGCGTCAGAATGAAATCCGCCGTGTCCGACAGATCCGCGAGCGGCGATGTGTGGATCGTTATGATCAGCAATGCCGCCGCCAGCCGGAAGAGATCGATCCCTGTATAACTCTTGTCACAACTGCTCCTGTTTTCAACCCTCATCATGATCCCCTTTGCACCAATTCCGTTCTCTTCCGATCCTTTGTGTCACGATAAATCCGTCGCAATTATTTCCTGAAATGCTGTATGGATGCGCATCGTCAAGCTCCAGCACAGTCATTTCACCTGCCGCTTCCGCAAATGATATCTGATATTCCCGGAAATCATATGGATCCGTATTATAACGGTGATCCTTTATGAACGTGATGTACTCCTCGAGCGCCAGTTTTTTTTGCGCCATGATCTGCGCGTGCGGCGTCCCCACATACCGGAAGTGCCACGGCTCATGCCCGATCTGCGTCACGGACTGCTTATCCGCCTGATACCGCTCTACAAAACCATATGCCGCCGCCCGCTCCCGGAACGTCTGGCAGATCCCCTCGTATGGAAAATACGGGCAGATAAAGTCAATCTCCTCCTGCCTCAGACCCAGATCCATCGCAAGCCCCGTCTGATGCTCGCTGTGTCCGGGAACCGCGACATATCGCTGTGTAAACTCCTGCCCGCTCTCTGCCATGGACTGATCCCAGATCGCCTGCTGCTCCGCCATGGAACGCCACGCGCTCACGGGCACGATATGTTCCCAGCCGCCGATCTCTTTCATCAGGTCATCCAGTGCACGGTTCGCCCTGCGCTCATATAAGATCTCTTCCCCATTCCACATACCCGCATGGGACAGTTCCTGACACTGTTCATGATATCCGTATTCCCTGTTGACCAGTATCAGATATCCCTTGTGGATATCCTCCTTTTTTAACAATACTGTACTCATATCCCACCGCTCTCCTGTGTCTCATCCACTTTCTGCCTATGCAAATGCCTGCCCGATGATCCGGTCCAGTATTTCGGAAAAGCTGTATCCCGCCGCCCGCATCATGCCCGGATAACGGCTGTGCTCCGTGAATCCGGGTATCGTGTTGACTTCGTTAAATACGATCTCTCCCTCCGGCGTCAGGAACAGGTCTACCCGCGCAAAGCCAGAGCAGTCGAGCGCCTGGTATATGCGCTTTGCAGTCTCCTTGATCTCCTGCGCCCTGTCCGCCGGGATCCGTGCCGGCACATGGATCGCCGCCGTCTCGAGCGTATACTTCTCCGTGTAGTCAAAAAACCCTGTCCGCGCCAGCTCGATCTCGTCAACCTCCCCGACGGTCAACTGGTCAGTGCCGCAGACAGCACACCCCACCTCAAAACCGCCGATCGCCTCCTCCAGAATGACACGGTTATCGTATCTGAAGGCAAGCGACACCGCCTCCGGAAGCTGCTCCATATCCTCCACCTTCGTCACACCGTAGGATGATCCTGCTTTCACAGGCTTCACAAAAACCGGAAAGCCAAGTTCTTCTGCAAAATCACACGCCTTGTTGACCGCGCTGTTATCCATAAGCACCATCGCCCTTGGCACGCGAACCCCCGCCAGACCCGCCAGCCTGTGCGCCCTGTCCTTATCCATGCAGAGCGCCGAGGCGAGCGTGCCGCAGCCAACGAGCGGAATCCCCGCAAGCTCCGCGATCCCCTGCACCGTGCCGTCCTCGCCGTTGCGCCCGTGCATCACCGGAAATATGGCATCGATCGGAATCGTTTTGACGCCTTCCTTATGTAAAACGATCAGCTTGTGCGCTGTTCTGTCCGGCGAGATCACCGCGGGCACACAATCTGTCTCACTGCACCAGGTATCCTCCCTGATCTTTTCGATATCCCCCGCAAAATGGAACCAGCTCCCCGCACGCGAGATACCGACCATGACCGGACTGTATTTTTCCCGGTTGATATTGTTGATCACCGCATATGCCGACTGCAGCGAAACCTCGTACTCCGAAGAGGCGCCGCCAAAGATAATGACTATATTTTTCATCTTCTCCCCACTCTCTTTCCTGTTTTGAATATCTTTTCATCAAACTGCCATTCCTTTGCACCATAAATTCAATGTGGACTGCACGCAAAAAAGGAACCCGTTCTGATGCAAAGATTGTATCAGAACGGGTTCCTCTTTGTTTGTAGGTTTCCTATCACCTTTATGAAGTTTTTCTCGCGGAAATCTTACGATTTTCTTACGCTCCCTGGAAGGAACTGACCGGAATCATCACCTCCAGCACGAAGCTGCCGTTTTCCGCGTAGCAGGCCATGTCCCCGCCGAGGCGCTCCGCTGCCTCCTTGACCGTGACCAGCCCAAAGCCATGTCCATGTTCCTTCTTATTGGTAGGCGGTATCGTCCCTCTCTCCACATACAGGTCATCCCGGCACCGGTTTTTAATGCACATCAACAGATATACCCTGTTGTACTTCATCAGCACAGACACCTCCCGCCTGTCGGCAGGCAGCCCCTGCAATGCATCGCAGGCGTTTTCCAGCTCATTTGACAAGATCTGACACAGCTCCATATGGGGCAGCGCCTCATCCCCGATCTGCAGATCCATCCTGCACACCGCGCCCATTTCCTCCAGCTTTCCGATATAATGGACAAGCACTGCGTTGATATATGGATTGGCACAGTACTGTCCCAGCAGCGTATCCATCTTCTCCGCCACTCCTTTTAAGTATGTCTGCGCCTCCATGATCTGACCTGCGGCCAGCAGACCTGACAGTGTGACGGTGTACCCCTTCATGTCGTGCTTCATCCTCCGGATATTCTGCTGGCTCTCAAGCTGCGCCTCCAGCGTGTTCTTCTGCCCCTGCAGCGTGCGCTCGGCCTGCTGCTTCTGATGGAGTAAAAGCTGGCGGTACAATGACATAAAAATGACAGCGTACGTCATGGGCATCAACACAAGAACCAGCAGAAAGGCAGGCATCTCCTGCTTCCTTGCCGTGATAAGCACAGGGTAATTTCCCATGACAACGAACAGGATATAATAAAGCGCCGTCATCCCCGCAAAGACTCCCCATCCATCCGGTACGGCCTCCTGAAGCTCCATATACGGTTTTCTGATATAGCGCACTGCCACCCATTCCAACAGCGGAAACAGTACCAGCCTGCCAATGAACATCAGAACATACTGCTCATTGCCCCAAAAGTAATCTGCCACATTGGTGACCGAGATCACCCATAGCGCAACCGTGTCCGCCATACAAAAAGTAAAGAAAAACCTCCCGTTCCTGTCCCTTGAAATAAACCAGAAAAAAAGCAGGCTGGGCAGGGTACAGGTCAGTACAAAGACCTTTCCCATAACCTCTGCACCATATCGCACCAGCCCTGTCATATTCACCAGAATCACCAGTCCCATCGAAATCCCCATGAGTATCATCGTCTTCCTGCGGGAATATCGGGAACGATACAACATCATGAACAATATCAATATATGGAACAGCGACCACAGCACGGATAAGTCCCTCAATATTGTCATCTCTATACTTCTTGTGAGTAAAAAGTTTGCGCTGCTTAAGAAGCCCGTGAACCCCAGTAGGTTCCGGACTCATCCTGCTGTTCC
>VSNO01000046.1 GCA_009774375.1 Lachnospiraceae bacterium | reverse complement strand
TGGCGCATTCCCGTAGCCCGTAAACTTATCTCTTCCAAAGTCGACTCGATTTTGCCGGATGGCCAGTCCCTGTCAGTCTTCATCTATTATTCTTTAGGAGGTTATTTTTTGGCTTTCAAAATCTTTCGTAAAAACTGCTGTGGGCTTGATGTCCACAAAACCTGGATCTATGCCTGTATCGGGATTACCGACACAGACGGCAGGACTGAGTACAAGCAGGCTCGTTTCTCGTCTTTTTCCAAAGGACTCGGGGAACTGTGTGACTGGCTTGCCAAATACCATTGTTTCGAAGTCTGTATGGAATCTACCGGCAAATACTGGATACCTGTTTTTAATATCCTGGAAAAAGCCGGCCTTTCTGTCGTCCTTGCACATCCCAAATATACGAAACCACAAAAGGGAAACAAGACCGACCGCAAGGATGCCAAATGGATCTGCGACCTGTTCATGTGTGACATGGTCAGGCCTTCCTTTATCCCGCCTGCTGATATCCGTCACCTGAGGGAACTGGTACGCTGCCGGTTCAAGCTCACCTGTATGATCACCGGCAAAAAGAACCGTGCACAGAATTGTCTTACCGTATCGAATCTTAAGCTTGACGATGTCTTCAGCGACGTTTTTGGGAAGTCCTCCCGTTCCATTACCGAACAGCTGCTTGCCCATCCCGGGGAATTTTTTGATGTGGCACCTTTTGTTGACGGACGGTGTAAAACACCCATTGAAGAGATCCAGGCTGCTGTTGATGGCGCCATTTCTCCCGAACAGGCTGTCAAGCTCCGGCAATGCCTTAACCACATAGACGAATTAGAAAAACACATAAATGAAACAACACAGGAAATCCTTCGTCTTGGAGACAGGTACCCGGATATACTAAAGCTGATCCGTACAGTACCCGGATTCAACAGCAATCCACTGACTGCCGTCCAGATCCTTTCTGAAATCGGCGGTGATATGTCTGTTTTCCCCTCAGCAAAACACCTCGTTTCATGGGCCGGATGCTGTCCCCGCAATGACCAGAGTAACCAGAAGGTCAAATCAACCCGGATTTCCCGTGCCGGTACTTATATTAAACCACTTCTGGTACAGATTGCCAATAGTTTGTTGCGTTCCAAAAAACATCCTGAAATAACCGAACGTTACAAACGTATAAAAGCACGTCGTGGCCACAAGAAAGCCATCATCGCTGTCTGTCGCATGCTCCTGACCGCTATCTGGCACATGCTCTCAGATTTAAAGCCTTATACACCAGATGGTTTCCTTGAACCGCGTCCTGTGGAAAAATCGAAAGTATTGACCACCGCACAGGCTCTCAGTTTGTTGAAACAGCGGGGATATGTTATTTCTGACGCTGCTGCAATGAATTAGGTGTCGTGTCTATATTCATTTTTTAAGTCACCTCAAGATGGCTTTTTTGTGATGCAATTTACGTTCTTCCTAACCACTACCTATTAGTTTCAAACTTCTACAACTGATAAAGGACTTATGCTGATGTCCTAACATATTTAGTTATGAGAACTAGGATTTAAGTTACATGAGTCAATTTTCATACCCCATTTTAATTAATATCGTACCCCATTTTTGCAATAAATGACGATATTTTGCGATAATTTACGATAGTTTCACAAAACATCTAATGTGCCGCAAACCCTGACAAATACAGCATTTTCAAGCATTTCCCTACCACTCATACGGCGTCGCCTGGTAGACGTAATAATTCAACCAGTTCGTATAGAGGTTGTTACAGTGCGCCCGCCACTGCAGGCTGGGTCTTTGCGAGCAATCATAATCGGGATAATAATTTCTCGGGATATGTATCGGCAGTCCCTTTCCCAGATCTCTCTTATACTCTGCATCCAGAGTATATCTGTCGTACTCCGGATGTCCGTTCACGAACACCTTTTTGCCGTTTTCGGCATACGCAAGGAAGACACCTGCCTCCTCGGATTCCGCAAGTACCGTGATCTCGCCGCAGTTGTGGATCTCCGCAGCCGGTGTTTCTGTATGGCGGCTGTGCGGCGCGAGAAAATAATCGTCAAAACCACGCACCAGCGGAACCTTTCTGTTCTGCACTTTATGGGAATAGATCCCAAAAAGCTTCTCGGACAGCATGCGTTTCTGGATCCCGTAATAATGGTAAAATCCCGCCTGTGCCCCCCAGCATATGTGGAGCGTGGACGTCACGGATGTATCCGCCCAGTCCATGATGGCACACACCTCCTGCCAGTAATCGACCTCCTCGAAAGCGATGTCCTCGACCGGCGCACCTGTTATGATCAACCCGTCAAAATGCTTCCCCCGGATCTGATCAAATGTGGTATAAAAGTGATTCAGGTGATTGGCCGACGTATTGAGTGATACATGGCTTGCCACCATCAGAAACGTGACATCGACCTGCAGGGGTGTGTTGGACAGAGCACGCAGAAGCTGCAGTTCCGTGTCCTGCTTCACAGGCATCAGATTCAGGATGCAGACCTGCAGGGGTCTGATATCCTGATGCATCGCGCGGTTTTCATCCATCACAAATATATTTTCATTTTCCAGTATCTCCTTTGCTGGCAAGTCACTTTGTACTTTAATAGGCATTTCTATGCACTCCTGTCTTTTTATTTTTATGCGCACGGGCACGCGTGTGGGGGAAGAGGACTCTTCCCTACCCGATCGATATCTCCATCCCCAGATATTCTGTCATAAACTGCTCCTCAGTGAGGATAGGAACGTTCAGTTCCTTCGCCTTTTTATTTTTCGATGAATTTGACGCGGCATCGTTGTTGATCAGGCAGGCTGTCCTGGCGGACACACTTCCAGCCACTTTCCCGCCCTTTTTCTCGATCAGGTCTTTCAGCTCATTTCTGCTGCCAAAATGGTTCAGGCTCCCTGTCACGACAAAGGTTTTTCCATCGAGTATCTGTTCCGACTCATCGATCACTTCCCTGACAATACGAACCTCCTGTAAAAGATTCGCAAACATTTCATTGTTCTTCCCATCAGAGAAATAGTCCACAAACGCTTTGGCGATCACTTCACCGATTCCGTCGATCTCGCTGAGCTCCTCCGCGGTCGCATGACGCATGGCATCGATATCATACTGATAATATTTGCAGATCACCTTTGCGTTGGCAAGTCCGATATTGGCAATGCCAAGACTGTATATCAGGTTTGGCAGCTCCACTTCCCTTGCTTTCTCTATACCATCAATGAGCTTTTTGTATGACCGCTCTCCAAACCCTTCCATCTCCAGGATCTCTGACTTGTATCTGTCAAGGTGGAACATGTCCTGATACTGATGAAGAAAACCTTTTCCGATAAACTTCTCGAGCGTAGCCTCCGATAATCCATCGATATTCATGGCATCACGGCTGACAAACAAAGTGAAGGACTTGATCCTCTTGGCATCGCAATCCGGATTCGTACAGTACAGCGACTGCACCTCATTGACCGCCCTCAGCTCTGTCCTTCCGCCGCAGACCGGGCAGGTATCCGGGATTTCCAGACGATCGCTGCCTGTAAGGTTTTCCGCGATCTGCGGAATGATCATATTCGCCTTATAGACGGTTATCCTATCGCCAATTCCAAGCTTCAGGTTTTTCAGAATACTGATATTGTGGACAGACGCCCTGCTCACCGTGGTCCCTTCCAGCTCCACAGGCTCAAAGATCGCAACCGGATTGATCAATCCGGTGCGGCTCGCGCTCCACTCGATCTCCTTCAGCGTTGTCTCCCGCACTTCATCCGCCCATTTGAAAGCGATCGAATCCCGTGGGAATTTTGCTGTCCGCCCCAGTGAACGGCCATATGCAATGTCATCATAGGTCAGCACCAGGCCGTCAGACGGCACCTCATAGGTCTGAACGCGTGTCTCATAATCCGCTATGGCATCTATGATATTGTCGGCATCCACTTTCAGATATTGAACCACATCAAAACCCTGTTCATGCAAAAACACAAACTGCTTTTCCCTTGAATTTTCAAAATCAACACCGTCAGCCTTTACCAGGGCGAAAGCATAAAACCGCACGTTTCTCTCCGCCGTGATCTGATTATTGAGCTGTCTGACGGAACCCGAACAGAGGTTTCGTGGATTTTTATACTTTGCATCCACATCGTCAATGCGACTGTTGATCTTCTCAAAATCCTGATAGGTGATGACGGCCTCCCCTCTGAGGATTAGTTCATCCTGATATCGGATGCGCAGCGGAATATTTTTGAACACCCTCGCATTGTTTGTGATCACCTCACCAATCTCGCCGTTTCCGCGGGTAACCGCCTTTACAAGTTCCCCGCCCTGATAAGTCAGCACGATCGTGAGTCCGTCAAGTTTCCAGCTCAGCACGCCCGCCTTATCTCCGAGCCAGTCTTTGAGCTCTTCCCGGTCTTTGGTCTTGTCAAGAGACAGCATTGGGCTTTCATGCGCCTCCTTTGGCAGCTCATCCACTGCCTCGTACCCGACGCTGATCGTAGGACTTCCTGTCAGGACCATGCCTGTTTCCTGCTCAAGCTTTGCCAACTCATCGTAGAGTTTGTCATACTCAAAATTGCTCATGATCTCCTTATCCTGAGCATAGTACGCCATGGAAGCTTCCCTCAGCTTCTCTACAAGCTCCTTCATTCTATGTAATTTTTCGCTGTTTGCCGCCATACTCTCCTCCATATCGCCACAGCAGTCTCCCGAACCCTCCGCTGCATCTTTTCCTGTTGGGATCAGAGTTCAGACCCAGAAACCTCCGGGAGCCGCTTTATTTCCACAGAACCTTATGACATACCGCACAGATGATAGAGCGTCGTCAGTTCTTCCCCTTCCAATTCGCGGTATGCCCCACTTTTTAATCCATCGAGTTCGATGTTCATCACACGTATCCGTGTCAGGGATCTCACTTTATATCCAAAACATCCGCACATCCGTCTGATCTGCCTGTTGAGTCCCTGTGTAAGTACGATCCGAAACGTATATTTGCCGATGCGCTCTGCCAGGCAGGGGCGCGTCGTCTCATCGAGCTCTTTCAGATAGACGCCCTGCGACATCTTCACCAGAAAATCGTCGGTAAATTCCCTGTCCACCTTGACAACATACTCTTTTTCATGGTGATTTGCTCCCCGCATCATGCGCTGGATCAGTTCCCCGTCATTTGTCAGAATGATCAGTCCGTCCGAATCCTTGTCAAGACGCCCCGCATAGGTGAGCCTGACAGGATACCTTACTGCCTCCACGATCGTTTTCTCTGCATGCCTGTCCTTTTCCGTGCAGGTGACCCCGACCGGCTTATTGTATGCCAGGACCACCTTGGAAGAGACCGGCTTCACCGGTCTGCCGTTCACTTCGACGAGGTCCCGGCCGCCTACCTGCATCCCGCTCACAGCCTTTTGACCATTTACCGTTACCCTGCCCTGATCGATCCATCTGTCTGCCTCACGCCTCGAACATACGCCGCATTCTGCCAGGTACTTGTTCAATCTGGTCATATATCTGTGTCCTCTCCTTTATATCTAACACCTCACAAGAATTTCTTTAACCGGCTGATCGACTTCTCCTCAAAGTCCACCAGTTCCCTGGCTACCTCCATCGAAGTGTTCCCTGAATCCTGATGATGGTTGATCGACCGCCACATATTTGTGATCCCTCTGCTGCTGCCCTGGATCATAAGTTCTGCGATCCTGCTGGTGCTGCAGTTTGTGAGTGTATTGATCTGTATACCGCCCTTCAGCATCAGCTCCTGCATGGCACTGCCGTGATAGCCCTCTGCCCGCCCGCTCTGCAGCCGGTCAGTCGCCTTATTCTGTATCACGGAATATAACAGTTTTTCCTTCGAAAGTTCCTGCCGCAATTCCTCATCGTGAACTTTTTCTGAGATGGTATCGATCGCATGGATCGCCATATCCGTATTTTTCTGGACTTCCTTCAATATCTCCCGATCATCCTTTTTCATAGCTGTCTCCTTTTGATTAAAATCTTTTGACAGCTATAGTATTACCATATTTTAACAATCTATGCCTGTATATCTGTGTCATCCAGGATCGTATCCTCCACTTCTCCTGTCAAAACCTCCACATTTTCCTTCGGATCCACGTCCTCTCTCTCAAAAGGAAAAACAACTCCCCACTGAGCGCGAAGCTCGTCCATCTGTTTCATGATGCGGAGCGTTTCCGCGTGCGGCATCTCCCAGCACTCCTTCTCCCCCTTCTCGATCGCCTCCATGCAGGAGTATACCTCATATTCGTAGCCAGTGATCTGTTTGGGCGCCTTTACTGATCTCACAGCCTTATAATTCGCATCATACACCGTGACGGACGCAAAATTATTGATATTCTCGATCGCGATATATCCTTTGGGACCGTAAATAACACCTCTCCTGTCGCTCAGGCCGTTCATCGTACAGTTCAGGACCGCCATCCTGCCGTCTCTGTACATGAGCGTAATGCTCTCTGACGCGTCTACCCCGGTATCCGTGAGAACACAGGACGACTCCATCCTCTCGATCTCCCTGCCGAACATCATAGCCGCAAAATTCAATGTATACACACCCAGATCAAGCAATGCACCGCCCCCAAGCGCCGGCTCTGTCAGCCGCCTCTTACCAGAGACAAGATACCCAAGGTTCGCGGTCAGCATAACCGGTTCTCCGATGATTCCAGAATTCAGTATTCCTTTGATCGTAGTGAGCATCGGCATATATCTCACCCACATCGCCTCTGTCACGAACACGCCTTTCTCGGCTGCCAGCGCCAGTATCTCCTCAGCCTGTTTCGCATTTGCCGTAAAAGCTTTCTCACACAATACATTTTTACCGTTTTCTATGCAAAGCTTCATATTGTCATAATGTTCTGAATGCGGTGTTGCAATATAGACCAGGTCGATCTTATCGTCCAGCATCATTTCCTCATAGGAAGTATATGCGACCTTGATACCAAATTCGCCTGCAAATTTCTGTGCTCTCTCCTCACTCCTCGACGCCACGCCATGACACTTCACATTTTTCATCTTTTTGACCGTGTCTGCCATGACTCCCGCCATTTTTCCGGTTCCCATGATACCGATCCGCTTTTGTTTAAACATACGTCCTCCCATACCTTTCACAACACTATCATATTTCCTCTGGATGCCATGTACCATCGAGCAGGAAAGACTTGCCCTGCTCGCCGTGCGACCCGTGCGCCGCCGTAGAGCGCGTTTCACCTGCACGGGTCCGTGCATAAATGAAAGCCCATGCAGCACGAAGCTACATGGGTCCGCATTTATTCCACTATTCTATTATAGACGATATATGTACTCATTTTCAAGCCAAACAGATATTTATCTCACAAAAAATTCTGCCTTGACAAAACCGATCGTCCCATTATATTCGATCTTGTACCATTCACCCAGATCCTCCAGAAGATTATAGGACATCCCTGCCTGTGCGGAACCGATCCTGTCAGATTCCTGGCTTGCCTGATTTCTGACATTCACATTTGTTGTCGCCATGACTGTATCAGCCGTCTCCACTGTCTCCTCAACCGTAACGACTTCCAGATAGTCACTCTTGATATAGGCTTCCTTGTCCTCAAAGATCACCTTGCTCCATCCATTGACCCTGTCCTCGATCCGCTTCAGCTCTGTTCCGGCCTGAGCCTTTCCGATCTTATCCGCTTCCTCACTGTCAGAGGAGCGTACATTGACCGTATCTGTTGTCCGAACGATCTGGTTCACGACCTGATTCTGAGACAGTTCTTCATCCCCGCCTGCTGTTTCTGTCTCCGCTGGCTGTGTTGCGCCTTCTTCCGTCTGCGGTGTATCGCCGCCCTCTTCCTGATTCTCAAGCTGTGCCAGTGCCACACCCACAGATTCCTTGATCGTGACGGGCAGTTCTGTCATAAACTGATCAAGCGTCTCATCTGACGCAGTTGCCTCTGTATAATCGACATTGATCTCATTGTACAGATCTACCACATCATCCTGGTTTGTGACAAGTTTGAATGCCGCTTTGACATTTTCCTCAGTGTCACCGTCAATCCTAAGACTCCCATCCTCCGCCGTATAGACATAAAACGCGTTTAATCCGGGCGCCTTCGTCTCGATATCCTTGAACTTGACCTCATATGTCACATAGACAAAATAGGAATTTTCTTCCATTCCCGGCTTTGTATAGCACTTGATATTGTCATATCTCTCGATAAACTCGCTCTTCTTCTCGTAGGTGATGATCTCACGGTCCGTATTGTAATCCTTGAGTGTCCTGACCGTATCCATATCACCTTCTGCCAGTGCTGTACAAAATGCCTGCATCAGCTCGTTGACATCCGCGTGGGCGTTCTCCGCCAGGGGCTGGTCACTCAGCGTGGCAACAGCGGCCGTATCCGAATGCTCCTCCGTATTCAAGGACAGATTGTCCACCGTCTGACTCTTGCGGGAACCGATATACGAGATCACCACTGCAATGATGATCGCGCACGCCGCAACGGGCAGCAGGATCTTTGCCGCATTCAGCGCGATCCCCTTGATCTGTTCCGACGAAGCAACAGCCACAGTCCTGTCTCTGACTGTTTCTGTCCGAGTCTCTTCCTTTTTGATGTTTTCTTTTTTACTGCCTTCTTTTGAGTTACTTTCTTTTGAGCTGCTTTCTTTGGGATTCCCTTCCTTTTGCTTTTCCTTTTGATTCTCTCTGCTGCTGTTCCCGCTCTTCGGGATATCTGTTTTCGCGCTGCTGACAGCCGCTTTCTCCTCCACTGTGTCCTTTGGAACTCCTTTGGCACTGTCCTTCCCGCGATCCTCTTCCTTCTTTTCCGCCTTTTCTGATGACTTATCGATCGTATCGTTCTCTTTTTTTCCCTCTTCTGTATTTAGCACTTCTGTGTTTTTAGTCAGATTCTGATTCTTTTTCTGCTTATTCCTCTTCTTTTTCTTGTTGTCCATCTCTGCTCCTATCCATCACTGCCAAACCATTTGTGGAAATGCACCCGACAGGAATCGAACCTGCATTAAAGGCGTCGGAGGCCTCCGTTCTATCCATTAGACTACGGGTGCGGATATGATATTTATCACGTCTGTAATCATAACACAATTATTGTCATTTGTCTACAGAAGAAATAAAATTGGTGCAAATTGACATAGATTGTTGCAGGAATGGTGCAAACAGGAATCGTAGTACAGCTGGATGGGATCTGGCGCTGTACTACTGCTCCCGCTGATACTTTCCGCACAGCTCGTCGAAGCAGAACACCTGATGCTGAAGCGCCTTGAAAGCCGCCTCGTCACCTGTCTCAAGCTGGTCAAGAAACTGAAAGAGTCTGTCCTGGAGTTTATAGTGCTCCCGCGCATCCACACGATACGAATTGGCTATGCGCATGATCTTGTCAAGATATTTAACGATCTGTCTGTCATTTCCCTTTTTGACGGCATTCTGCAGGAGTTCCATGTTGTCCACCTCGGGTGAGTCCGTCACTTTCATAAACGTGTTTGCCCCGATCGCATAATACTCCTCGCCGATCTGGTATATGAAACTTTTCTTTTCATACAGGATTTGTTTAAAATCACTCATGCGGTTCCTCCAACATCTTCTCTTTCGCCAGTGCACTCTTTATGATTCTATCACGAAAACATGGATTTGTCATCACTTTTTCAGGCTTTTCATATAAGCTTTCACATCCTGGTCCGGATTTCTGGATTCACATATCTTCTGCAGAGCCTTATTGTAAGTCCACGAATCCATATGACAGCCGTCCGCAAGCATCTGGCTGCTCTCATATGGAAAGCAGACAAACGCTTCCGCCATAAGCCATGCTGCTGCCATCTGTGCATAGTACCCCTGGTGAAACGGCCTGTCCAGAACAGCCAGTATCCTGCCCAGATACGGATACCGTGCTCTGGTCCAGACCGACAGTTCACGATTGGGAAAGCTGTCGCTGATATCCGCCATGCTGACCACCCTGTTGCGCGCGATCTTTTTGTTGTCGATATCATATTTGAGGTACTGGCTCAAAAGCAGGATCAGCGAAGTCCTGACTTCAAACTCCCTGTCCGAATACAGATATGGCTGCAGAGCTTCCCACAGCCTGTCACGGTTCCGGTTCGCAAAGGTAAAGGAATTGCAGAAACTGTCGCAGACAGACCAGTCCCTGATCGCGGGAATGAAGGACTCCAGATACAGGACGCCATCCTCATAGGGAAACGCTTTCCGGGCTGTGCCATATCCGATCAGCATACCGCGGAGCATTGTCTCCTCAAAATAGACATCCTCATACGCCCCCTCACAGCTCTCCGTCTCCCTCCGCCACCTTTGGGGATCTTCCCTGTCATTTGCGATACTCCTGGCGATCTGCCTCAGTTGCGGCAGTCTCACCCCCATAAGGGGCTTTGCCCCAGGGATAAGACCTGCCGAAAAATCCTTATAATCTTCCTCCGCGTATTGTGCAAGTATCTCTCTGATCTCTTTCCTCATGCCTCTCCATCCCTGCAACTGTACATGCCTACTGCCTGCCGCCGCCCTTCCTGTACTGCACAGGCGTCATTCCCATTTTCTTCTTAAATATCCGGTTAAAATGTTCCACATTGGGGTATCCGACTGCCATCGCTACATTCTCGACAGTCATATTGCCGTTTCGAAGCAGTGTCTTTGCCTTCTTCATGCGGATGTTGATCAGGATGTCGCCAAAGGTCTTTCCTGATTTCTCGTGGATATATTTGCTCAGATACGGCTCCGATAAATGAAAATGCGCTGCCACATCGCTGAGTGCTGTCGCCTGGTAATTTGCCTGGATATAATTCATGATCTCCATCATGCGCTCATCCTGGCACGCCTCGTTCTCCTGGATCTGCGGAAGCTTGTTGACACTGACGCAGAGTGCATGGATCGATGCCTTGATAATGTCGTCATCCATGCCTACGCCCCAGAACTTCTCACCGTTGCAGGTGACACTCACATATGCGATCGCCTTCGATGAAGAACCTTTTGTGAGCGCGTGCTCCTCATAGTCGGATAACTGGTAGCTGATGCCAAAATACTGTTTGATCGTGTTGCTCACCGCATCAAGGCGTCCGTTTCCGTTGGCATCCACAGTTGTCTTCCTGTCTCCGCAGGTGATCACCGCCTCTGCCATAATGCCGTCAACCTGCTTAAAATGACATTCATTGATCTGGAAGAGCGGCGTGTTGTCCACATAATTTTCACAGAAGATATCGTAAACCCACTGCGGCGAGAGCACTTTGTGCTCCTGGTCGGAGACATCCTTGACGAGATACCCCACCTCCTCGCGCATCGCATAGGGCAGTGAAATGCCATAATTCTGTTTCAGGATATAGTTCACACCGCCCTTTCCGGACTGGCTGTTGATGCGGATGACATCCGCGTCGTAATTTCTGCCGACATCCTTCGGGTCGACGGGCAGGTACGGCACTGTCCACTTGTCTGTGGCCTTCTCCTCACGCCACTGCATCCCCTTTGCGATCGCATCCTGATGGGATCCCGAAAAAGCTGTGAACACGAGGTCTCCTGAATACGGCTGTCTCTCATGTACCCGCATGCGCGTGAACAGCTCATACTTCTCCCGGATCTCGGACATGTTGGAAAAATCAAGCCTCGGGTCGACACCGTGCGAAAACATGTTCATCGCCACGGTGATCAGATCCACATTCCCTGTCCGCTCACCGTTCCCAAACAGCGTCCCCTCCACACGGTCCGCACCTGCAAGAACGCTGAGCTCCGCATCGCACACACCGCAGCCGCGGTCGTTGTGCGGATGGACAGAGAGCACCACGGCATCCCTGTATTTCAGATTTTTGTGGATATATTCCACCTGCGTGGCAAAAACATGCGGCATGGCATTCTCAACTGTCGTCGGGATGTTGATGATCGCCTTTTTGTCCACTGTCGGCTGCCAGATATCAAGCACCGCATTGCACACATCGACCGCATAGTCGACCTCTGTGCCGTGGAAGCTCTCCGGACTGTACTCAAACGAGAAATTCCCGTCCGTCTCCGACGCCAGCTTCTTCAGCAGCTCTGCGCCGTCTGTCGCGATCTTTTTGATCTCTTCTCTGCTCTTCTTAAAGACCTGCTCGCGCTGTGCCACCGAGGTGGAATTGTAGAGATGGATCACAGCATGCGGCGCGCCCTTGACTGCCTCAAAAGTCTTCTTGATGATATGTTCCCTCGCCTGCGTGAGCACCTGGACCGTCACGTCATCGGGGATCATGTTCCGCTCGATCAGCGCACGCATAAACTCGTATTCCGTCTCCGACGCCGCCGGAAAACCGACCTCGATCTCCTTAAAGCCGATCTCAACAAGCATCTCGAAGAACTGCAGCTTCTCATCCAGACTCATAGGCTCGATCAGCGCCTGATTGCCGTCCCGAAGGTCGACCGAACACCAGATCGGCGGTGCGGTGATCGCATCCTTCTTCACCCAGTCATATGTACAGACCGGCGGTAAAAAATAAGATTTTTCATACTTGCTTGCATTTTTCATGTCTTACATCCTCCATTTCCAGAAAAAAATCTTTCGCTCCACAACTTTCCTATTGCAGAGACGAAAGACTTTTTCTTTCTTTCGCGGTATCACTCTACTTTTTCATCGCGTTTTCCTTTTTTCGTTTGTAGTTCCATAGTAACACTATTTAAAGCAGTTCGCAAGCATTAAAATTAATCATTTTTATTGATATATTTTAATTCACCCTAATGTCAATCCGAGGTATCCATCCCTGCAGTCCCAGTCCTGAAACCGTTCTGGCAGCAGTATCATTCCGCCCATATTGCGCTCGTATGCCCATGCTGCCCCTGTGTGTTCCAGAAGCTCCGGCAGAATATCGTGCAGTGCATCATCGTCAAGCGTGCTCTCCATAATGTGGATATTGTCCCCCTCCCGCCGGTACATCAGCACTGCCTTCTGCGGATCCTCTGTGTCTCTGTCCTCAGTCAGCAGAAGCGTTCTTCCGCCGCAGAACTGATTTTCTTTGATGGCATAAGCGATCGCCTGCCCGTCCCACTCCACATAGCCCTCGCCGTCAAAAAAAGCATCCCGCACGGCTTTGTACTCCTTATCATCCGCCTCGGAGACCAGCCATCCGCCAAGTATATCCATCTCTTTCTCCGGATCTGTTTCCTCTGCCGCCCTCAGATCATGACCCGAGGCCGCCAGAATATGGCTGCCCGCCGGCTCTGTGCATCTCCCGGCATAGATCCAGCAGGGACTTTCACCAAAAGCGTCTCTGAACCCCTGTCTCTCATAATATTCCTGCAAATCCCTGTCAGCCGGCTGCAGGATCAGCGGTTCCATATATTTTTCAAAGGCATGCCTGATGATCTCTGATGCATAGCCCTGTTTTCTGTATTCCGGCAGTGTAGCCACTGCATAGACATATCTGGCATTCTCTTTTTTGCCATTGATCGTCACCTGCACTGGCAGCAGGCTCGCCATAGACACCGGGCGGTCATCCTGATAGATCACATACATATTTTCACTTTCAAAGCGGTTCTGAAGATACATCTCTATATAGGCCCTGTCGTCTCCAAAACACTGATTCCACATCGCCTTGACAGGTTCAAACACCGTATCATCCGCAAAAACGACATGACTCTCGACCGCCCTGTATTTTCTCATCAGTATATCCGGATAATAGGACAGCTTTGCCTTTCTCAGTCCCTGGTCCCCTGTGTCCTCCTCACGGTTTACATATTTATAGTCCTGCATTTCGTGCAGGACAAACTGCTGGTTGATCATGGGGAACGCACCCTGCAGGTCAGGTAACGCCTTTTCAAAATGTACCACGAATGTATCTCGGTTCAGCGGCTCTCCGATCGTAAAAGCCACGATCCTGCCGCCTTTGTACAGGACGCCGCCGCAAAGGCCAAGTTCCCTGAAACCGGAAAATGCCACCTCAAGCACTTCTGCCTCCTGCTCCATCTCATCATTCCACTTTTCGGCGCGCAGTGCGATCCACTCTTTTGCCAGACTGCGGCACTCTGCGATATTGTCCTCCGTCATCTGTTCATAGTGCCAGTCGCCATCGTCCATAAAACGCGCTATATGATTGCGTTTGCCATGCAGTTTCTTTCCCTTTAACGAAGCGAGCTTCTCCACAGTATACACATAGTCAAAGCCATCCCTGTTCGAACAGATCTCAAACGCCCCCGGAAACCACTTTATCAGCTGCGCCCTCTGCTCCTCAGTGACAGGATAGATGCTGAGTCTGCAGCCATGTACCGCACATATCTTTCTGATGTGCTCTACCATCGCCCTCTTGTCCCCGTTTCCAAACGGAAAAGAATATTGAAAGTGTTCCTGCGCCCTGTATCGGATCACACCACAGCCATAAGCGCTTCCGACCTGTACATTAAATCCCTTTGCCCACATGTAATTATTTGCAAAAGTATACTCACAGGCGTCAAGATCCTCCTCCTTCAGCCTCTCATTGATCCAGTTCCTGTCATCCATCGATATCGGGTGAAAACTCAGTTTTTCATATTCTGACATATGGGATCCCGTCCTGTCTCCTCAAATTTATCTGCCTTTAGTATATCCGAAATCCTGTGAAATATAGACATCCTTCTTCCTCTCTTTCCCTTGCATTGTTTTCTACAGATTCTTCTCACAGATATCATTCAGACAACATCTGTCACAGTAAGGCTTTGTCCGCGCTGTACAGACCTCCCGCCCGTGGTCGACGAGTCTGTGGCAGAACTGGTTTCCCTCCTCGGGGGGGATCAGTTCCCACAACGCCATCTCCACCTTTTTTGGCTCCTTTATGTGATCGACCAGCCCCATGCGGTTTGTGAGCCGGATACAGTGCGTGTCCGTCACGATCGCGGGCTTGCCGAACACATCCCCCATGATGAGGTTCGCGCTCTTTCTGCCCACTCCCGGCAGTTTCAGCAGTGTATCCAGATCATCCGGCACCCTGCAGCCAAAGTCGTCGCGGAGCATCTTCATGCATGCGCTGATATCCCGCGCTTTGCTGTGTCCCAGTCCGCACGGCCTGACAATGTACTCTATGTCCTCGACATCCGCATCTGCCAGCGCCTCGATGGTCGGATATTTCTCATACAGTCCCTTCACCACCACATTGACTCTCGCATCTGTACACTGTGCCGCCAGGCGCACACTCACCAGGAGCTTCCATGCCTCATTGTAATCCAGTGTACAATCCGAGTCCGGATACTCCTTTTTGAGACGCTCTATGATCTCCAGCGCGAACTCTTTCTTTTTCTTCTTACTTTTGTTCCTCGTTGCCATTTTCTCATTTCCCGTAACTGCTAATTTTTCAGATTTTCTTTATAGAACTGCCTGAACTCGTCGTAGCCCTCCGCCGTCAGCTGCTCCTTCTGGAATTTTTTGTTCTTGTTCATGCGCGCCACAAGCACCTGTGCACCGCTCTGTCTCTCCTTCTGCGCCTCCGCGATAATAGCGCACAATGCCTCTCCCGACACGCCCTTCTCGATCAGATATGCCACCTTTTTGCTCTGGTTGGGCACCTTGAAGCCGCTCTCCATCAAAATGAGGATGATCCGCTCAAACCCGATCGAAAAACCGCATGCCGGCACGTCCTTTCCGGTAAATCTGCCCACCATTTTGTCATAGCGCCCGCCGCCGCCGCAGCTCGCACCCAGCTCGGGCATCGCGATCTCAAAGATCGTGCCTGTATAATAGGACATCCCGCGGACTAACGTCGGATCGAACACAAGTTTGAAACAGTCGCCCTTTGTGGCATTGACACTCTCAATGATCTCCCGGAAACCAGCCTTCACTGCCTCATCGAGAAAACCCGTCATCTTCTCCTCGATAAACGCAAGCGTGTCGCCCGAGGCATTCATCTCCTTAAAAAGTGCAAGATATCTGTCAACATTTCCGCTGTCATACCCTGCCTCGGTCAGCTCACGCTCCACCCCCTCGATCCCGATCTTGTCCATCTTATCAAGCGTGATGAAGATGTTGTCGTAATCCTCCTCGCCAAATCCGCTGTATGCAGCCATCGCTTTCAGGATCCTCCTGTCATTGATGCGGATCTCAAAATCCTTAAATCCCAGGTTTCCAAGCGTCGTCGTCGTGGCGAGGATCAGTTCGATCTCCGCAAGATTGGATTCCTCGCCGAGGATATCGATGTCACACTGCATAAACTGGCGGTATCTGCCCTTCTGCGGCCTGTCCGCCCTCCACACATTTCCCATCTGCAGCGCCTTGAACGGCGACGGCAGCTCATTTGCATGGTTCGCATAATACCTCACAAGAGGGACCGTCAGGTCATAGCGCATGCCAAAATCAACGACATCGGCTTCCGTCGATGCGGTCTCCAGATCGAGCTGCGCACCTCTCTTCAGGATCTTAAATATCAGTTTCTCGTTCTCGCCGCCCTGCTTGCTGCTCAGGTTCCCGATATTCTCCATGCAGGGTGTCTCGATCGGTGTAAAGCCAAATTTCCCGTAGGTCTCCCTGATCACGCCCATCACATAGTCACGTATCTGCATCTCTTCCGGCATGATATCTTTCATACCATTCACCGGCTTCTTGTTCAGTGCCATATTTGTACCTCATTTCTTAATTTCATAATCATTCCGTCATCACTGTCAATGCATATCAGCACATCAGTCCTGCAAATTAATCACACCCAAAATTTCTGGTGGTCCCCTTTGCCCACGGACTGCCCACATCACAGCGGCCATGATGATACTGTGTATTGACTGTACCCTCCTGCTGCTCCTCGGACACGTTGACCTTGATGCGGCTCACACCGCTCAGCGTCTTGTCGTCAAGCATATTGATGATATTCTCGATCTCCTGCTCCTGCTGATCCCTTTTCTTTGCCTCAAGCTCATCCATATCTTCCAAACCGCTAAATACTGCCATATCTGACTCCTCCCCTTCCAGTCAATATTCCATATCCACTTCATCAAACAGATCGTCAAATGTGATTCTCACATTCGGAAAATGAATCATCCTCAACTCGCTTTTATTATTTTCTGTGACGATCTTCCACAGGTAATACTGCGGTTTTCCTGTTTCGTCATAATCAAGGTCATAGATCTCTACCTTTTGATCTCTCAGATCAACGATCCAATATTCGTCGATCTCCTGCTGACGATACAATTCCTTCTTTTCACCCCGGTCATATTTTTCAGTAGAGGGGCTTAGTACTTCCATCACAAAACGCGGCGCGTCGATAAATGTATTCCCTCTGCGCGATCTGACCCGGCAATTGATCGATGCGTCCGGCACGACCGTTTTGTTATCCCCGTCTTCTGTTTTGAATCTGTACTGTACATTATCAGAAAACACGTAACACATACTATTTTTTAACTGCCTGCGTACTGCAGCAACGAAATTCACGATCACTGCTGAATGTTCAGGTCTGGCTCCTGCCATATCCGTAATCTGTAAATTGATATCCATCCCTGCACCCCCTGTCCCGCTTCCTTTTTATTATACCAAGTTCCATGACTTTTTCAAGCCATTGTTCAAAACCGAAAGGGGCCGTAAATGCCCCTCAGGTATTTGACATCAGATATTCTGCTTATTGCTCAGATACCGGATACACACTCCGTTCACATGGAGCACATCGCCCTCGAGGCGCCTCGAGAACATGATCTTGCTGTCCTCGTCCCTGATCACCTCGATATCCTCTCCGCTGCTGTTCACGATCACCTCGAGCGTCTCTCCCCACCCCATCTTCTGGAACTGGATCACTCTCGGATCAGCATAGTCAGCCGGGAAATGGAAATTGCGCTCCCGCATCAGCGGTTCTTCTTTTCTGAGCTTTATGAGCTGCTTTGTCATGGAGATCTGTTCATTGTATTTGCCCTGCTCGATATCCGTCCACGGCATACAGCGGCGGCAGTCCGGATCAAAACCGCCCTCCATGCCGATCTCCGTCCCATAGTAGATGCAGGTGCTGCCCGGCATCGTGAACAGCAGGGCAAACAGGCAGTCATACTCGTCAAGTCCACTCGTCACGTTCCTGAGCCGGATCGTGTCGTGCGAGTCCAGCATATTAAAGAGCACGTCGTTTGTCTGCTGCATATAATTCGTATAGCAGCGGTTGATCATAAACTCAAAGTCCTCGCCTGTAAGGCTCTTGTCCAGGAAAAAGTCCTTCATGCTTCCCGCGAGCGGATAATTCATAACAGAATCAAATTCATCCCCCCTGAGCCACGGTATCGCATCATGCCATACTTCCCCCAAAATATAGATATCCGGCTTGATCGATTTCAGCGCTTTTCTGAGTTCCTTGCAGAATACATGGGACACCTCATTCGCCACGTCCATGCGGATCCCGTCCACATCGTATTTCTTCACCCAGCCGCAGGCGACTCCGATCAGATATTCGCGGACCGTCGGATTGCTGGTATTGAGCTTCGGCATATCATCAAAGAAGGCAAACGTATAGAGCTGCCCCCTCTTTGCAGCATCCCGCTGATCTGACAGCGGCCACTCGTTGATCATGAACCAGTCAAAATACCGGGAATCGCGCCCGTTCTCCAGCACATCCTGCCATGGCCTGAAGAAGTACCCGCTGTGGTTGAATACCGCATCGATCATCACGCGGATCCCGCGCGCATGCGCCTGCTCCACAAAATTCTTCATGGTCTCGTCGTCGCCAAAAATGTGGTCGATCTTTTCATAGTCTGTCGTGTCGTATTTGTGGTTGGATGGCGACTCATTGATCGGTGTCGTATAGATTCCCGTGATCCCCAGATCCCTGAGGTAATCCAGCTTGTCCGTCATGCCCTTCAGATCGCCGCCATAGAAATCATGATGACCGACACCGCCCTCGTATTTCCATTCCTTTGTATTCCCGGGGTTCAGATATGCATCCCCGTTGCAGAACCGGTCTAGAAAGATCTGATACCAGACTGTCTCGTTCACCCACCCGGGCACTTTATTGACATCGACAGGATTCATCCATGGCATGGTAAAGCACTGTCTGCTCCGCCCTTTGATCTGCATCTGTTCCTCACTGACAAAGCCATCCTCAAAATAATACCACCGCTCCGTGTCCGTCACCAGTTCAAAATAATACTTCAACCGTTTGAAAGCCGGCCTGATCGTTGTCGTCCACCAAAGCTGGTATTTCAGCCGTTTTCTGAATGGTATGTTTGCCTTGTCGCCAGTCCACTCCTCTCCGCCGCCCAGGATCCCGTTCGCAAACGGATCTCCATAGACGATATTCACTTCCCTGACATCATATCCGGTTTTGAGATTGATGATCAGCTGATCCTCATCAAGCATATAACAGTAATTATCGACGGTTCTGTGATAAACTGATGCAAACTCCATATTCGTACCTTTCCCTTTCCATCCTGAAACTCCATAGGTCACCCGCTTCAGCGGGCCGCCCGAAAAAAGCATAACGCCGTCTATTCTACCAGGACTCTCCCCGCCAGCACGTTCTCGTAATCCTCCAGATTCTTCTCCAGAAGCTTCGGCGTGTCAAGTCCGTACGGACACCTGGAAGCACACTGCCCGCAGTGAAGGCATTCCCTGATCTTTGCCATCTGCGCCTGCCACTCTTCCCCCAGCCAGCCAGCCGACGGCGAGCGGCGCAGAAGCTGTGAGATCCGCGCACAGTTATTGATCTGGATCCCCTTCGGGCACGGCATGCAGTAGCCGCATCCGCGGCAGAAATCACCTGCCAGCTCCTTTATATCCTTCTCATAGACCGCCTTCATCTCCTCGTCCATCTCAGGCATCTTCTCCTGATAAGACAGGAATTCCGCCAGTTCAGACTCCCGCTGCACCCCCCACAGCGGCAGTACCGCCGCATGCTGGCAGGCAAACCAGTAACAGAGCTTCGAATTCGTGAGCAGTCCGCCGGCAAGCCCTTTCATGCCGAGAAATCCCATTCCGGCCTCCTCACATTTCTGAACCAGTGCGATCTCCTTTTCCGAGGAGATATATGCGAACGGAAACTGCAGTGTCTCATACAGTCCGCTCCCGATCGCTTCCTCCGCCACATTCAGCAGATGCGCCGTGATCCCGATATGTCTGATCTTTCCTTCCTTTTTTGCTTTTGCCACAGCGTCATAGACCCCATCCTCATCGCCCGGACGGAAACATTTCGGTGCACAGTGCAGCTGGTAGATATCTATGTGATCCGTTTTTAACAGGCGAAGGGAAGTCTCCAGATCCTCAAGGACCTTCTCCCCTGTCTTCGCCGCAGTCTTTGTCGCAATATGATACCTGCTCCTGTCGACGCCCTCCAGCGCGATGCCCAGCTTCTCCTCACTGTCGCTGTACGCCCTCGCCGTGTCGAAGAAATCCACACCGCCGTCAAGCGCCATATGGATCAGCTTCACCGCGCTGTCCACATCGATCCTCTGGATCGGGAGCGCCCCGAACCCGTTCTTGTTTGCAATGATACCTGTATTTCCGAGTCTTACAGTCACCAAAGTCCTCTCCTCCTTGTCAAAATCTTTTCAGCCATCATGGCTTCATACAGGCCAGGATCGCCCTGACACCGTACAGCGCCGTATCCAGCCCATCCTGGTACTGATAATCCGCATTTGCCGCAAGGATGCCGCCGATCCCCGTCATGATGATCCAGATATTTCCCGCCGCCATGCAGCTGTCCGTCTCCACACGTACGTCACCTGTCGTCTTGCCTTCCTCGATCAGATCCGCCAATGCCTGGAGGACCTCATTTCCCACCCCCCTGTCCGTCACTCTGTAAAGTGTGGTATAGTGTTGGAAATAGGCATTTTTTTCGTATATGTACGCAAATGCAGCCTTAAACAGCGCCATAAAATTATCATAAAAGGGCGCATGTGGATCCACGGCGGTTCTCGCCTTTGCCATAAGTTCTTCATTGCACCGCTGTGCCACGATCATGTTGATCTCATCGATGTCCCGGAACCGGTTGTAGATCACTCTCCGATCGCAGCTGAGCTCCCGGCAGAGCCTTGTGACAGTCAGTGCATCCGCCCCCTCCCGGCAGCCAATATTCACTGCAAGATCAACAATCCTTTTACTGGTCTCGTCTTCAATCCGCTTTCCTTTCGAGAACGCCATATCCATCACCCCATTCATATTAAAATTATTATAATACTTATATTTTATTCTATCAGTTTTGGCCAAATATAGCAAGAATACCGTGCAAAATTTTATGATTCAGCCGTTACAAATACGCTCCAAGCCATACTGTAACATTCAGCCGGCAAATCCGTATTTTTTCTTTACCGCGACTGTGCATAGTGCTATAATGATATTCGGAAGGGAGAGATGTACTTATGAAAAATCTGAGTGTAAAACTTAAAATGACGATCATCGGCGTTATGGTCGTGGTGTTCATGCTGTTCAGTATCCAGTTCTCTGTGAGCAGCATGCGGGCGATCGATGAGCGGATCCTGCAGGAGGAAGAGGATAATATCCGCAAGGATTATGATGACAGCATCCGGCAGCAAGTCGAGCAGGTCATCGCACTCCTCGAGACCTATCAGGCTGAAATCGATGCAGGCGTCTATACCCGCGAGGAAGGGATGGCTCTTGCCGCGGCCAAGGTCAGGGCGCTCCGATACGGTGCTGACGGCTACTTCTGGATAGACCAGTCCGACGGGACAAATGTCGTCCTGCTGGGCAATGATACCGAAGGGACCAACCGTCTGGACACCAGGGACGTAAATGGATTCGAGATGGTAAAGGACTTTATCCAGGGCGCGGTAGCCGAGGGAGGTTATTTCTGCGACTATCAGTACCCCAAAGAGGGTGGAACCGAACCCATGCCCAAGCGCGCATACACAGAATACTTCGAGCCATTTGACTGGGTCGTCGGCACCGGTAACTACATCGACAACATCGATGCACAGATCGCTGCCTCCACCGAGACTGCGCACGCGTATACCAACCAGAAGATCCAGCTCTTCATAATCGCATGCATCATATTTGCAATCTTTATCGTATTGTTCCTCATTGCAACAATTCTCAACATCACAAAGCCTTTGAGCGAAGTTGACACGATCCTCCGCAGTATGTCAGGCGGAGATTTCTCAGTCAGGATCGCAGAAAAGACCTTGCGCCGCCGGGACGATTTTGGCTCTCTGTGCAAAATCCTGGAAAAGATGCGCGTCAATATCGGCGGCCTGATCCACAATGTCAAGGATGAGACAGATCTGACAACAGAGAGCGTAAACGGCATTTCACAGAATATGATCCACCTGAACGCAAAAGTGGAGGATGTCTCCTCTACGACCACACAGCTCTCGGCGTCCATGGACGTGACAGCCTCCACTGCCGGAAGCATCAATGAGATGACAAAAGAGATCGAGTGCGCGGCAAAGAACATAGCCGAGCGCGCACAGGAAGGCGCAGGGCGCGCCGAAACGATCCACAAGAAGGCTGTCGGCGCCAAGAGCTCTGCGGGCGAGAGCAAGAGCAGCCTCATCCGTCAGAAGAAGGCCATCGAAACCAGCCTGCAGGAAGCACTCGCCAAAGTAAAGGTCGTCTCCGAGATCTCGACACTTGCAGAATCCATCATGGAAATAACAGCCCAGACCAATCTTCTGTCACTGAATGCCAGCATTGAAGCTGCCAGAGCCGGTGAGGCCGGCAAGGGCTTCGCGGTCGTCGCGGATGAGATCCGCAAGCTTGCCGAACAGTCACAGAAAAGCACGGAAAATATCCAGAAGGTCACAGAGCAGGTCAACAGTTCCGTCGGAACCCTCGCTGTCGACGCGGAGCAGCTCCTGTCCTTTATCGACACACAGGTCATGGACAGCATCAACCTGTTTGAGACCATCGCAAACGACTACAACGAGGACGCCGGCGAGATCGACTCCCTCGTCACTGACTTCAGCGCGATCTCGGAGGAGCTTCTTGCCTCGATCAACAATATCACAGACTCCCTGAACGGAATCGCACAGGCTGCGCAGGAAAGCGCACAGGGAACGGCAAACATCGCAGACCGGGTCATGGAAGTCGTCCAGATCTCCGACTCCGTCAACACCTCCCTGAAGAGTGCAAACGGAATCGTCGGCAGGCTCAATGATGCGACAGGAAAATTCCGGTTAGACTGATCGAAGAGGGGGTACGTGCAGCAAAGCTGTACGCACCCCCTCTTTTTCATTAATCTGCCGCGATCGCGTTTCCCGTATAGAGCTGGTAATACTTGCCCTGCGCACCGATCAGTTCATCGTGTGTGCCGCGCTCAATGATCCTGCCCTGTTCGAGTACCATGATGCAGTCACTGTTCTTGACTGTCGAGAGCCTGTGGGCGATCACAAATGTCGTCCTGCCCTTCATCAGCTTATCCATACCATCCTGCACGATCTTCTCAGTACGCGTGTCGATGGAACTCGTCGCCTCGTCAAGGATCAGTGCGGGCGGATCTGCGATCGCCGCCCTCGCGATGGCAAGCAGCTGCCGCTGTCCCTGGCTCAGATTGGCGCCATCACCTGCCAACAGCGTATTGTAACCATCTGGAAGCTTTTCGATAAACTCATGCGCATTCGCAAGCTTTGCCGCCGCGATGACTTCCTCGTCCGTGGCGTCCAGTTTGCCGTACCGGATATTTTCCATCACGGTAGCCGTAAACAGATGTGTATCCTGCAGTACGATACCGAGTGAACGGCGCAGGTCTGCCTTCTTGATCTTGTTGACATTGATGTTGTCATACCGGATCTTGCCGTCCTGAATGTCATAAAAACGGTTGATCAGATTGGTGATCGTCGTCTTGCCCGCACCGGTGGAGCCGACAAACGCGATCTTCTGTCCCGGCTCCGCAAACATCTTGATATTGTGCAGCACGATCTTTTCATCTGTATAGCCAAAGTCCACATCGTCAAATACCACACCGCCCTCAAGTCTCTGATAAGTGGTCGTGTCATTCGCCTTATGGTAATGTTTCCATGCCCACATGCCCGTGTGCTTCTGTGTCTCCCGGATCTCACCGTTGATCTCCTCCGCATTGACCAGTGAGACGTAGCCGTCGTCTGTCTCGGGCTGTTCGTCGAGCATCTTAAAGATACGGTCAGCTCCGGCAAGCGCCATGACAACAGAGTTGAACTGCTGGCTGACCTGATTGATCGGCATGTTGAAACTCTTGTTGAACGTCAGGAAGCTTGCAAGTCCGCCGAGCGTGAGCCCGCCGATGTTGCCGAGCGCCAGGATGCCTCCCACGATCGCGCAGACGACATAACTCAGGTTTCCAAGCTGTGCATTGATCGGTCCGAGCATATTGCCGAACTGGTTCGCATTGTAGGCGCTCTCAAACAGCTCCTCGTTCAGCTCGTTGAAGCGCGCCATGCTCTCCTCCTCGTGGCAGAATACATTCACCACCTTCTGCCCTTCCATCATCTCCTCGACAAATCCGTTCACCGCGCCGATGGATTTCTGCTGTGCCATAAAATATCTGCCGGATAACCCGGTTGCCTTCTTGGTGACGAAAAGCATGAGGGCAACCATGATCAGCGTCGTGACCGTCAATGGCACACTGAGGATGATCATGCTGACAAACACACTGACGATCGTGATCGCACTGTTCAAAAACTGCGGCATGCTCTGGCTGATCATCTGTCTCAATGTATCGATATCGTTGGTGTACCGCGACATGATGTCGCCGTGCGGATGCGTGTCAAAATACTTGATCGGCAGCGCTTCCATCTTATTAAACATATCATTTCTGATATTGCGCATCGTACCCTGGCTGACATTGATCATGATCCTGTTGTACAGATACGAAGCCAGCACTCCTACGGCATAGAAGCATGCCACTCTGAAAATTGCCTGCGCAAGCCCGGAAAAATCCGGATCCGGCGTCCCGACAAGCGGCATGATATATTCGTCGATCAGTGTCTGTGTAAACAATGTTCCCTGGATATTGGCAAATACGCCCACAAATATGCATATGACAACAATGATCACATGCGGGGTATAGTTTTTGAGCACATACCCCATAAGCCTCTTAAAAAGCTTACCCGGATTTTCGATCTTGGGTCTTGGCCCTCTCGCATGATGTCCTGGTCCTGGCATCAGTTGTCACCTCCATTCTGGTCAAAGTCCGCATTCCCGCCGGTCTGGGATTCATATACCTCCCGGTAGATCGGACTGTTCTCAAGCAGTTCGTCATGTGTTCCAAACGCAGTTACAATACCGTTATCCATGACAATGATGCGGTCTGCATTCTGTACGCTGCTCACTCTCTGCGCGATGATCAGCTTGGTCGTGTCCGGTATCTCCTCCACAAACGCCTTTCTGATCCTGGCATCGGTGGCGGTGTCCACCGCGCTGGTGCTGTCATCAAGTATCAGGATCTTTGGCTTCTTGAGCAGCGCCCTTGCGATGCAGAGCCGCTGCTTCTGCCCGCCGGATACGTTCGTGCCGCCCTGCTCGATAAAAGTGTTGTACTTATCCGGCATTTTCTGAATAAACTCATCTGCACAGGCAAGCTGGCATGCCCGGATACACTCCTCCTCAGAGGCCTCCTTGTTTCCCCAGCGGAGATTTTCAAGTATCGTGCCGCTGAAAAGTACGTTTTTCTGCAGTACGACAGCAACCTGGTTTCTGAGCGCTTCCATGTCATACCTGCGCACATCGAGCCCTCCTACCAGCAGTTCCCCGGATGTTACATCATACAGACGGCTGATCAGATTGACCAGACTCGATTTCGCACTGCCTGTGCCGCCGATGATACCGATGGTCTCACCCGAACGGATCTCCAGATCGATGCCGTTCAATACAGGTTTACTGTCTTTACTGTAGGCAAAGGATACATTTTTGAAACTGATGCTCCCGTCCTTCACCTCTGTGACTGGATCCTTCGGATTTTTCAGATCTGTCTGTTCCGTCAGGACCTCCGCGATACGCTTTGCGCTGGCATAGCTCATGGACAGCATGACAAAGATCATCGATACCATCATGAGGCTCATCAGGATATTCATGCAGTATGCCAGCAGGCTCATCATCTCACCTGTCGTGAGACCGCCCGCAACGATCGACTTTGCTCCAAGCCATGAGATCAGCAGGATACAGCCGTACACGGTCACCATCATCAGCGGCATATTGATGACGACCAGCTTCTCAGCCTTTAAGAACATGTTGTAGATGTTCTGGTTTGCCCTGGCGAATTTGTCCTTCTCGTAGTCCTCGCGCACATATGCCTTGACGACACGGATCGCAGACACGTTTTCCTGCACGCTCGCGTTCAGGTCGTCGTACTTCTCAAACACCTGCCGGAAATATTTGTTTGCTCTTGGCATGATAAAGGCAAGACAGACCGCCAGGAACAGGACTGCCACCAGATATATGCTCGCAAGCCGCGCGTTGATGGAAAATGCCATCACCATCGCGATGATCATGGACGCCGGTGCGCGCATCGCCATGCGCAGGATCATCTGATACGCGTTCTGTATGTTGGTCACGTCCGTCGTCAGCCTCGTGATGAGGCTTGATGTAGAATACTTGTCAATGTTTGCAAAGGAATATGTCTGAATGTTCTCAAACATCGCCTTTCTGAGATTCCTCGCAAAGCCCGTCGATGCCCTCGCGCCGTACTTCGCACCCATGAGCCCTGCCCACAGTCCGACCAGCGCCATCACGATCATCAGGCCGCCGATCTTATAAATATGGTTCAGGTTCCTTGCGTTGACGCCGTCATCGATGATCGATGCCATCAGCAGCGGGATGATCATTTCCATGATGACCTCCAGTATCATGAAAATGGGCGTAAGTACGGAATCTTTTTTAAATTCCCTGATTTGTGCGCCTAATACCTTCAGCATAAATTAACCTCCATTCGCTTATTCTGTAAATCTATCAAATCTGGCTATTGATCCATGTTCGCCAAAAGCTTCTGTACTACTTTACAAAAGGTCTCCAGCTCCTCTTTTCCGATCCCCTCGAGCACACGGTGCTCTATCTGTTCGATCATTGTCTTTGTCCTGGCCGCAGTTTCCTTCCCCTGTTCTGTCAGAAAGATCCGTTTGAGCCTGGCATCCCCTTCCACAGCCTCACGTCTGATATACCCCTTTTTCTCCATAAGCTGCAGGATCGTTGTCACTGTCGATCTCTTGATGCCGAAATCCGACTCGATCGTTTTCTGATAGATCTCCCTGCCCTGATTGTGGTAAAGATATCCCATGATCCAGCCATGCATCAGCGTCACTTCGTCCAGTCCCTCCGCCGTACCGCATATGATAAAATTCTTTTTAAATGCGCTGTTCAGTTCCCGGATCATTTTCCCGATCTGATTCGGTTCGGGCATATTCCTGCAACAGCTGTGATCCCCGTCCATACCGCACACACCTCTTTTCCATGCTGTTTTTCCCAAAGCTTTGTGATCTTTATCCCTGAAACCCGATTTGTTCAATACCGAACTGTTCGTATACTAACATAGTTTATTCCATGAAAAAAATAAAGTCAATACTTTTTGTTCACTTCACATTTTTTTCACATTCTGTTCGTTTCCCGCACGATCACATGCAATCCTTTCCGCCAGATCCTGCAGATACATCCACCGCTCCAT
>VSNO01000045.1 GCA_009774375.1 Lachnospiraceae bacterium | reverse complement strand
GAACGTGACCGGTTGTTCCTAACGAAGCTGGGTGTGCTCAAGGCTGATTATTGAGTGACTATAATTCGGATTTTGGGTACCAACATGGCAAACGCAGGTATGGATATTAAGACCTTGCAGTATGTAATGGGTCATTCCGATGTAGGTGTTACGCTGAATGTCTATACTCATGCCAGCTATGACCGTGCGGCGGAGCAGATGGCAAAGATTTTAGACTTCAAAGAAGCGGATATGCATGGAAAACAGAGAAAATCAGGTTGAGAAGTACACTAATCTACTACACCAATTACTACACCATTTGCCCGTAAATTTGCGTAGATTTATAACGAATTACGCAGATTAAGGGTAAAAAACCAAAAATGAAAAAAGCGCCGGAAAGCTTGAAATATCTAGGTTTGAAGGCTTATGAAGGGATATAAAAGATATGGTTAAAATTTTATTCGTCTGCCATGGCAATATCTGCCGCAGTACAATGGCGGAGAGCGTCATGACATACCTTGTAAGACAACAGCAACTGGAAAACTCATTCTACATCAACTCTGCCGCCACCAGCCGGGAGGAGATCGGCAATCCTCCCCACCACGGCACTGTCGGCAAGCTGCGCGAGGTCCGGATCCCGCCGGTGCCCCACCGCGCGGTACAGATGACTGCGCAGGACTATGCAGATTATGATTATCTGATCGGTATGGATACCGCCAATATCCGAAACATGACACGCATCGCCGGCGGCGATCCCGACGGCAGGATCTACAAGCTTCTCAACTTCGCCGGTTCCGGAAGGGACGTCGCCGACCCATGGTACACAGGGGATTTTGACGCGACCTACGCGGATGTGAGTGAAGGCTGCAGCGGGCTCCTCAGGTATATCCTCGAAAACGATCGCGGCAGGCTGTAACGTCACTGCGCAGTGCAGGTTTTTTGCGCCTACACTGCGTAATGCAGGCTTTTCTCCCGCACTTTTTGGATCTCCAGGCGCTGTACGACCAGTCTCTTCACCTTTCTGACAATATCTTCCTCATAATCTTCATCATAGGTGATCCTCAACCGGTCAGCCGCCACCACCGCACAGTCATTTTTTACGTCGTATTCACTGTCCGCCATCCAGAACCCCACTGTCAGAATCTCGTTGTAGTCATCCTCGGCAAAACAGATGATGATCTCCTCATCGCTGAAAAAATCGACATTCCTGTTCCTGGCATACATCGGAGAACCATTTTCAAAATAGATCGTAAAATTGTATCGCTCCTGCGAGAGATTGATGATGTTCAGATCCTTGATCGCGCTGTGAAAACTCTCGCCATTGTTCACTTCAAACGCGATGGCCCGGAGACAGTCATAATTGAGATCCACTTTTCTCGAAAATGTGACAATCGGTTCGATCTCATGATAGTGTTCCTCACCCAGTTTGTCATAAAGATATGTCCGTATATCATCTGCCGACGGATAATCAAACCGAAAATGATAGTGGAACCGTCCCGGACGGTTTATAATGAAGTCATTCAGCTTCCGAATGTCATTGCAGGTAATGACAAACAGCTTCTTTCCCCGCACCAGCCCGTCAAACAGGCCAAGCAGCGCCGCCTGCGGTTCCACCTCCCCCTCCGGCGGCCTGACATCACCGAAGGTCTTGTCGAACTCGTCAAAAAGCACCATGACACCCTGGTCGATCGCCTCGATATAAGATGCGATCCCCGGGATATACTGATCCACTACGATGACCGGAATATTGTGTTTTATCGCTTCTATCGACAGGAGCTTTGCAAACATCGACTTTCCGATCCCCTTATATCCGCTCAGTATCACCCCGAGGTTTCTGTCAAATTTCGCATACGCCCTCAGAACCTTCTGCACCTTTTTCGCGTGTTCACCGTAGACCTTATTCTCTTTTACCTGAATATCTGCATACTCATCCAGATAGAAGCCTGTCATTTTCTCAAATCTTATGATATACGCCCTTGCAGGCAGCTCATTGTAGGTCATCACAGTGTCATTGTATATCTCAACCTTTGTCCCTATCTTGATCGCTTTCATATGCTCCTCCTTTATCTGATGATCAATTAGAGGATATCTTATTTTTCGCACTTTGTCATTGGACGGTTAATCCAATGTAACGATCTCTCCTGCCACTGCACAGGCTGCGGCGGATCTGGGCGATGCCAGATAGATATTGACTTTGGACGTTCCCATGCGCCCGAGGAAGTTTCTGTTGTTGGTCGCGATGACGGTCTCGCCGTCCGTCAGGATACCGCCAGTCCTGCCGCAGCACAGACCACAGCTCGGATGCGTGATGATGGCTCCCGCCTCCGCAAGCACTGCCATCGTACCGTTTGCCACAGCTTCCCTGTAGATCTTACGGCTTGCCGGTGTGACGATGAGTTTGACAAAGGGTGCCACATGCTTTCCTTTCAGCACCTCTGCCGCCGCCATCAGATCCTCGAGTCTTCCATTTGTGCAGGAACCGATGAACACCTGGTCGACCGCTTTTCCCGCAAGCTCAGAGACCGGCCTGACATGATCTACATTGGAGGGACATGCCATCACCGGGACAAAATCTTCCGCCCTGTATTCGATCACCTGGCAGTACTGTGCATCCGCATCTCCGACCAGATCCCTTTCCCTGTCCGTAAGCGATATTCCACAGTATTCCGCAGTCTTCTCATCCGGTGTGAAGAGCGCACACTTTGCCCCCGCCTCGATCGCCATGTTCGACATGGACATTCTCGACGCCACTGTCATATTCTCAACGGTATCTCCTGTAAACTCCAGCGCCTTGTAAGTCGCTCCGTCCGCGCCCAGATCACCGATCAGTTTCAGTATGATGTCCTTCGCCATGACATTGGGGGGCAGCTTTCCTGTGATGTTTACCCGGATCGTCTCCGGCACGCGGATCCAGAGTGTGCCGGTTCCCAGGATGCTTGCCATCTCCGTGTAGCCGATGCCTGACGAGAACGCGCCGACACAGCCGTATGTCGTCGTGTGGCTGTCTGTTCCGAACACGATGTCGCCCGGCCTGACATAGCCTGCCTCTGTCATCAGCTGGTGGCAGATCCCGTCGGAGCGATGGATATTTTTCATACCATACTTCTCCGCAAATTCATTGCCGATGCGGAAATGCCTGGTATCGTCCACCTGGCTCGCCGGTACCAGATGATCGTAGATCAGCACCGCCCTGTCCGCATCCCACAACTTTGTAAATCCCATCTCCTCGAACTTCGATGCCACGAACGGGATAAAGATGTCGTGTATCATCACGCGGTCGACATTGACGGTCACGATCTCGCCGGGGTGGACCTCTTTTCCGATATTATTTCTCACGATCTTTTCTATTATAGTTGAACCCATTGCTCTCCTCCTAAACCAACCCGCTTCGTCTCTGCATCGCCTTTACCAGCCCGCCCGCATTGAGGATATCCACCAGATTCTGCGGGAGCGACGTGATCGGATGCTGTTTTCCATGACACTCGATCGACTCGTTGATGGCAACTGTGATCTCGTCCCCCTCCTTCACATCGTTTTGAATCCTGTCATTCTCGATCAGCAGCAGTCCGTTATTGATGGAATTGCGGAAGAAGATGCGCGCGAAAGACTTCGCGATCACACATCGGATGCCGAGCGCCTTGATGATCTCCGGCGCCTGCTCTCTTGACGATCCGCAGCCAAAGTTCTTCCCTGCGACGATGATGTCCCCTTCCCTGATCTGTCCTGCGAGCTCCGGGCGCAATGGTGAAAATGCATACGGCGCCATATCCTGCACGGTCTTTAACGCCAGGTACTCTGTCGGGATGATGATATCCGTGTCGATATCATCACCCAAAACCCATATTTTTCCTGTAAATCTATCCATATTTTATTCTAACTCCTTATGAACTCCCTACGATATCATGTCCGCCGTCGTGATCTCGCCCCGGATCGCAGACGCCGTCACTGTCGCCGCAGATGCAAGATACACGAACGAATCCTTGTGTCCCGCGCGCCCTTTAAAATTGCGCGTTCCGGTGCTGATCAGCACTTCTCCCTCGCCGATCACGCCCTGGCAGCTTCCCCAGCACACACTGCAGTTCGCGTTCATGACGATCGCGCCTGCCTCCATAAACGTATCGATGATCCCCTCCGCAAGCGCCTGCCTGTACACTTCCGTACTCGCCGGAACCACCAGAAACCGCACATGCGGATGCACCTTTCTGCCTTTGATCAGCTCTGCGCCGACTCTCAGATCCTCGATCCGTCCATTGTTGCAGGAGCCTAGAAACGCTTCGTCGATATGCGTCCCCACGCACTCCTTTGCATCGACGACGCTGTCCACAAAATGCGGCTTTGCCACGATCGGCCTGACCGCTGCCAGATCGATCTCATACACCTTTGCAAAATGGGCATCTTCGTCGCTCTTGAAGACATGCTTCGGCTCCCTGCCGTGCGCCTTCAGATAATCGAGCGTGATCTCATCAACCTCCATCAGCGCAGTCTTTGCCCCCGCCTCCACGCAGAGATTGCAGATGGCGATCCTGTCGCTCATATTCAATGTCTTTAAGCCTTCACCGCCAAACTCCATCGCCATATAGTTCGCGCCGTTGGCGCCGATCATTCCTATGATCGAGAGGATCAGATCCCTCGCGTAAACACCGTCGTTTAACTTTCCTGTCAGATTGAATCTCAGAGTTTCCGGCACCAAAAGCCATGATTTTCCTGTCACCATCGCATAGAGATAATCCGTGCAGCCAACGCCCGTTCCGAACGCGCCCGCCGCGCCGTATGCGCAGGTATGACTGTCCGCGCCGAAGATCAGCTCGCCGCTCGTGACGTGGTTCTCCATCATCACCTGATGGCACACGCCAGCCCCCTCATAGAATTTGATGCCATGCTCCTTCGCAAAATCGCGCATCTTCTTGTGCGACGCTGCTGTCTTCACGCTGTCACAGGGCACGTTGTGATCCACGATCCACACTAATTTGTCAACGTCCGCGATGCGCGGATTTTTCAGGTTGCGATACATATCGATCGTCAGATGCGTCGTCCCGTCATTGCTCATCAGTCTGTCAAGCTCCACTGTATGGATATCCCCAGGCCTGACAGATGCCACGCCTGCCGCTGCCGCGATGATCTTTTCTGCTATTGTCATTCCCATGTTTTGTACTTCCCCCTATTCTCTGTTTAAGGACGCGATCAGTCCGCCCTGGTCAAGAATTCCCTGCATATATTCAGGCAGCTTCGTGCACTCATACTCTTTTCCATTCACACGCACCACGCCCTCCTGCATGGAAAGCTCCATATCGTCGCCCGCATTTACATTGTCGTACAGATCCCTGCAGACGATGACCGGCAGTCCGATATTGATCGCATTTCTATAGAAGATACGCGCAAAGGATTTCGCCACGACGGCTTTGACGCCCAGTGCCTTGAGCACCGTCGGCGCCTGCTCCCTCGACGATCCGCATCCGAAATTCTCCGACGCCACGACATAGTCCCCCTCCTGCACCTTTGCCGCAAAATCTGTATCCAGAGACTCGAAAGTATGTACTTTCATCTCATCGATCGTAGGATATATGATATACTGCGACGCAATGATCTGATCCGTATCCACGTCCTGTCCAAACTTAAATATCTTTCCCATTGTACCATCATGTCCTTTCCTGTATTGATATTTTACTTTACTTTTTATAGTGTAGCAAATCAGGCGTTTCTTCTTTTTCCGCTTTATACATTTCCGCAATGTCTGAGGGTCCACTCCACCACAGCTTGGATTCCTCATCATATAGTAATCTGCCTGTTTGTGAGAGCACGAACCTTGGTAACAATTCTGATGGATTCTGGTGCATGTCCTCAGCCAGTTCGTCCACAACCATCGTCACCATCAAGTCGATTGCATTTTTCTTTCGCTCTTCTGATACGACATTCTCTATAACCATATCTGCTCACTTTCCACAAATTATGGCCAACAACACAATGAAGCCACTCCGCATCCGCTGTAATATAAGTCTTGATCAAAAGCTCCTTCACAAAACAGATCTGAAAAACAGACACTATTCCATATCTTTGGTCTGCGTCAACCGTTTTCCTGGCGATTGCTTTTCTTGTGCTGATCCTGGCAAAACTTTCAGCCTGCTTTTTGGATGTTGTCAGATAAAAACCCTGCCCAAAATCCTTATATCTCGCACAACATTTCAGATCAGGATTACGTACCTCACAGTAACTTCCATGATATAGCAGCATATCATCGGCTAATTTCTGTATCATCTTTCACACCCCTGTTTTGCAAATAAATGACGATGTCTTCCAACACAGCCTCATCCCCTTCTACATGAAATATCCCAAACCCTTCTTCAATGTACTGTAAAACGTTATACTTCACAAACAATTCTGTGATCCGTTCAATAGATCTATGCCATTCCTCAGAAGCCAATCTCATGAGTCTCGCCTGCATATATATGATCTGCTGCCTCTCTTCCACCACTATCACCATACCTTTCCATACAATGCCGCGATCGGCATGCCATTACATAGCAGGAATGATTTTTTCAAACACACTCTAAAATTAGTGTAACAAATTTCTTTCCAAAAAACTAGGATTAATTTTATCATACCCTGCTGTTTTTTTGTTCCTGATGTGGTATAGTTATCATATAATGAAAGATTTGTTTGTCATATTACTGTTTACTGGGTCTTGCGGAGGTGCATGAAAAATGAGCGTATTGCTGAAAAATATACTCTGCAGAATTTGCAATTCGGCTATTTTAGCGGGGGGTATCATTTTTTTCATCGGTGCATACTACTGTGTGGTCAAAGCAGGGATCCCCTTTCAGGATCCGCCGCTGGAGCTGCAGATCCAATATGCAGTCCATATGGGTGTCGGAGAAACATTGATAAAGACCGGTTTTGTGACTGCATCATGCAGCGGCCTCGTCCGTCTGATCCTGTGGGCGGTTTTCAGGATCAGGTAGGGAAGAACAATCTTCCTCTGGGTGTCCGTGTGCAATCGAGTAGGGAAGAGCCATCTTCCCCTACTCGCCGCGCGACCCGTGTGCCGCCTTAGCGGCATATTTCGTCTGCGCGGGTCTGCGCATTAAAATTAAAAATCATGGAGGGAAAACTATGGATAAGGAAACAAAGGAACTATTGAATGCGATCATCAAGGAAATGGACAGAATGCAGGAAAGGACAAACAGCAAAATAGATACCGTTCAGTCCAGTATTAATGCAATCAAGGAAGAAAACAGAAACCAGCACGAACAAATGATGCATGCAATCAATGCCTGTAAATTGAACCTGGACACTGTCGACCTGCTTCTCAAAAAAGTGATTCAACTTGAGAATGAGGTAAACATTCCCAAAGAACAGGTACGAAAACTTACAGCATAAACATCAGCCGGGAAAGCCGCGCGACCCGTGCGCCGCCTTGATGGCTTATTTCTCCTGCACAGGTCTGCGCATAAAAAACAATAGCAACGAAAACACATAAAAAATATGAACAAGGGAGCGCAAACTATGGAAAAACAGATTTTTACAAATGAGATTATTCTAAGCTGGCTGCAGTACTACTCGCAGAACACACCGATCGACCTGGAACATGTCAAGATCATTGACATCACCAAGAAGAACAAGAACGTCATCCCCACCGTCGAGGCGCACAAGACGACCCTGGTGTTTACCAACGCCGGGATCGACGATATCTTCTACCGCCTGTGGAATGCCGGTCTGGGCGAGTGCGAGGTCTGGTACAACGAAGGCTCCGACCCGAGCGGCGAGATCCTGCACAACCAGATCAAGGATATGATCAACCGCGGCATCAACGCCTCGGCAGGCATGCTCATCATCAACCCGAACGCCAGGAACTCCTCCCGCATCGGTCTGAGCAATGAGAAGCTCCAGCGCGGTTCGATCCACTATGTGGGCAGCGAGATCCGTTCGATCATTCTCAGCAAGATGATGGTCGACCCGCAGGACGATATCTGTGTGATCGGCGGCGAGAGCATCGCGATCGAGGCAGCGCTGATCGCCGCAGAAGGTTCTGTCATCGCTGTCGAGTACAGCAGGGCTGACCGCTCTACCCTCGAGGACAATGTGGCACACTTTGACCTGCACAATATCCGGATCATCGACCATGTGGATGATGAGACCATGGCAGAATGCCCTGTCCCTTCACTGGTGTTTCTGGTCGCATCGGCGAGCACGGAACAGGAACTCGAATGTCTCACAAGGCTGAACCCGAACATCAATGTGGTCATCTACACGCTCGACTTCAAGACGGCTGCCGCCCTGCCGGACACTTTACACGATCTTGGACTTGCCGATGTAGAGACGATACAGGTATCCGTGACAAAACTCCGCAGCAACAACACGTTCAAATCCGATCCCGCACCGTGGATCATCACCGCGAGAAGCCGCGAAGACTGAGCATCGAACAGAGAACGCCGGGCACCTGTCAGAAAACACTGACAGGTGCCCGGCATGCATTGTTTCAATACAGATTCTTTACCTTGAACTCGCGCTCCGTCTCACGGCGTGCGTCCTTCTTCGCGATGTCCTCGCGCTTGTCATACAGCTTCTTGCCGCGCGCAAGCCCGATCTCCACCTTTGCCCTGCCGTTGGAAAAATACACCTGCAGCGGCACCAGCGTATATCCTTTCTCCTTGATCTTTCCCAGCAGCTTGTTGATCTCCTGCTTATGCAGCAGCAGCTTTTTCACTCGCAGGGGATCCTTGTTAAAGATATTTCCTTTTTCATACGGGGAGATGTGCATGCCGTACACAAAGACCTCCGCATTCTCGATCCGTATAAACGCCTCCTTGATGCTGCATTTGCCCATGCGCAGGGACTTGACCTCCGTGCCGTGGAGCGCGATGCCGCACTCATATTTCTCTTCTATAAAATAATCATGATACGCTTTCTTATTGTTGGCAACCAGCTTTGCTGCCTCATTCTTTGCCATTTTATTCCCTTCTTTCATAGTACACTCATGTCTGTTCCTGTGGAATGACAAAATCGATCGTCCGCAGGATCTTGTCGGTCGCATTGACTCTGACCATCAGTTTCTGTCCAAGCTTATACCGGATATCGGTAGCCTGCCCCACCATCTCGTAGGTCTCCTCATCATAATAGAAATAATCGCCCGGCAGCATGGACACATGGATCATGCCCTCGATCGTGTTGGGCAGCTCCACGTACACGCCCCACGCCGTTATGGAGGAGATAACCCCCTCATAGACCTCACCGATGTGATGTTCCATAAACTCGACTTTTTTGAGCTTGTCTGTCTCGCGCTCCGCCTCATCCGCGCGCCGCTCCATCTCCGAAGAGTGTTTTGCCACTTCCGGCAGGATCTCATTGTAATGTTCGATACGCTTCTCATTCAGCCGACCGCGGAGCTGCTCTTTGATGATGCGGTGGATCTGCAGGTCAGGATAACGCCGGATCGGTGAAGTGAAATGACAGTAATACGGACACGCCAGTCCAAAGTGCCCTGTACAGTTTATCGTGTATTTCGCCTGTTTCATACTCCTGAGCGTCAGCCTTGCGATCAGCGCCTCCTCCGGCGTATCCTCTATCTTCGCCAGCAGTTTCTGCAGTTCCTTGGGATGGATCTCCTCCTGCCTGCTCTTGATGGAATACCCGAAATTCCGGATAAATGTACCCAGCTTGCTGATCTTCTCCGGATCCGGATTGTCATGCGTCCTGTACACAAACGGCAGCTCCATCCAGTGAAAATGCTCCGCCACCGTCTCGTTGGCGATCAGCATGAAATCCTCTATGATCTTAGTCGCCACATTCCGCTCATAAGGCTTGATCTCGAGCGGATGTCCCTGTCTGTCCAGGATGATCCTGCTCTCCGGGAAATCAAAATCGATCGAACCTCTCTTCTTGCGCTTCGCGCGCAGTATTCCCGCCAGCTCCCGCATGAGCTCAAACATCGGGACAAGCGCCTCATACTCCCTGCACTCCGCCTCATCCCTGTCCTCCAGGATCTTTTTCACACTCGTGTAGGACATGCGCCGGTCTACTCTGATGACAGACTCCACGATCTCATGGCTTACCACCTCGCCCTTCTGATCGATCGTCATGAGGCAGCTCAGCGCCAGCCTGTCCTCCCCTGCATTCAGCGAGCAGATCCCGTTGGACAGCTTATGCGGCAGCATGGGAATCACCCTGTCCACCAGATAAACACTTGTTCCGCGCTCTCTCGCCTCCCAGTCCAGCGCAGAGTTCTCCTGCACATAGTTTGTCACGTCCGCAATGTGCACGCCCAACCTGTACAGCGCACCATCCTTTGTGAGACTGACTGCGTCATCGAGGTCTTTCGCATCCTCTCCGTCGATCGTCACCATCTGCACACCGCGCAGGTCGCTCCGCCCCTCCATGTCCGCCCCGGACACCTCATTTGCCACACGCTCCGCCTGATGCATGATCTTCTCGGAAAATTCGACCGGCAGCTCATAGCCCCTCACGATCGACATAATGTCCACGCCCGGATCATTGACATGTCCCAGGATCTCGGTTATCTTTCCTTCCGGCTTCCGGTTATTCCTGCCGTAGTCCGTGATCTCACAGACAACCTTATGCCCCGTCACAGCTCCCTTGGAACGCTCCGCCGGCACAAAGATATCCTCACCGATCTTCGTGTTGTCCGGTATGACAAATCCATAGTTCTTATTGCTCTTGTCATAGATACCGACGATCTGCTTCATGCCTCTTGCCAGGATCTCTATGACCTGTGCCTCCTGGCGTCTGCCGTTCTGCCCCGCACTGTGCCCTGACAGCAGCGATACCCTGACTGTATCCTTATGAAAAGCCCCGTTCACAAAATTCTCAGGAATGTACAGATCCTCATCCCTTCCTTCGATCTCCACGAACCCGAAACCTTTTGAATGGCTGGTAAAAGTCCCGATCAGCTCCTTATCTGAATGTTTCGCCTTGATAAATTTTCCCTTCTTGGTGAGCGAGAGCTTTCCCTCCGCCAGCAGCTCGTTCAGGAGGCGGTTCAGCTCTCCCCTGTCCTCCTTCGAGACCTGCAGCATGACTGCAAGCTCCTTCTCTTTCATCGGTACATAAAACTCCGATGATACCAGATCCATGATCACTTTCTTTCTCTTATCTGACATTTTACTCCCTTCTTTTATGGAGGATGCATTTCGTTCAAACACACTCAGTCCCAATGCTCCCTTGCTCCAGATTATGAAAAAACACTCTTATACAAAAGAGTGTTTCGTGGTTTTATCTTAAATATATTTAAAAATTTATATTCAAAACAATCGCAAGCAGCATAAATACAATGCCCAGAACCTTGGTAAACTTCACAAGCGCGCCCTCCATGGAACGGCCTTTGTTCTTGCCCCAGTAAGTCTCAGCCGCACCGCTGATCGCACCAAGTCCCGCGGATTTACCTTCCTGCATCAAAACAATCACTGTAAATACGATAGAAACCAATATTAAAATACACATGAGAAATATCCTTAACACCGCCATCTTCACACCTCCCCGTTGACTGCATTGCGGGCTGTACCGACCATTCTTCCACGGTCTCCCGGAGAACCTGCTATATCCCCGAATGAAAACCTTCAGAAAACCCACTATCGAAAAATAGTTTATCACACCTGAATGCACATTTCAACCATTTTTTTCATCTGCTTTAAAACAGACATCAAAATAGGGTATCTAATACTCTGAATACGGATCCAGACCATTAGACACCCTATCTTGAAAATACTCATTCAAACAGTTTTAAGATCTGTTTTTGGCATATTAGGGTATTGTTACACATCTCTTATCGCTGTTTTCACTCATATTTCGCTGCGCATTATATATATCGGTGAATTTTTGGTATTTTTTATATTATTTCAAAAATTTATGTAAATTTCGCATTTTGCCCATATTTGTCAGACAATAGTTGTGGAAATTTACATAAATTGGTTTTGTTATATCTTGTTAAAAGGATCCAGATATCTGGAAACGATATCGATCTTCTCCTCGATGCGCAAGAGCTGGTTGTACTTTGCCACGCGGTCGCTCCTGCACGGCGCGCCGGTCTTGATCTGTCCGGCATTCATCGCCACCGCAAGATCCGCGATAAAGGGATCCTCCGTCTCACCGCTCCTGTGGCTGATCACCGCCTTGTATGCATTGTGCTGTGCCATCTCCACAGCCTCGACCGCCTCGCTCACCGTACCGATCTGGTTCACTTTGACAAGGATCGCATTTGCCACCCGCTTCTTGATCCCGGCGTCAAGGCGCTTTGTGTTGGTGACAAACAGATCATCCCCCACAAGCTGGACCTTGTCCCCGATGCGCCTGGTGAGCTCCGCCCAGCCGTCCCAGTCGTCCTCCGCCAGACCATCCTCGATCGATATGATCGGATAGCGCTCGATCAACCGCTCATAATAGACGATCATCTCCTCCGTGGTGCGCCTGATCACATAATCCTCGTCCACGCAGCCGGCTGCGCCTCCCGCTTCGTAGCACGCGCACGCCCCATTGTCTGCCAGACCCTGTCTGCGCTTCAGCTCCGTCTCACCGCTGAAATGATACGTGCCGTCCTCCTCATTGTACAGCTCGGAAGCTGCCACATCGAGCGCGATCCTGATGTCCTGCCCCGGCACATAGCCCGCTGCCTTGACCGCCTCCACGATCAGGTCAAGCACGGCAAACGCATCAGGAAGATCCGGCGCAAATCCGCCCTCATCACCCACGCCAGTCGAGAGTCCTCTCTTATGACATATTTTTTTGAGATTGTGATAGATCTCCGCGCAGATCCGGAGCGCCTCGCGGAAGTTCGCCGCTGAGACCGGCATGATCATAAACTCCTGGAAATCCACCGTGTTCGTAGCGTGTCTGCCACCGTTTAAGATGTTCATCATCGGCACAGGAAGCCTGTCCGGTTTCACACCGCCAAGATACCGGTATAGCGGCATTCCCAGCGCATCTGCGGCTGCCCGCGCGGCTGCCATCGACACGCTCAGTGTGGCGTTTGCCCCCAGATTGCCCTTGTTGTCCGTCCCGTCCGTGTCCACCAGAATGTGGTCGATCCGTTTCTGATCGCACACGTCGATACCTACGAGTTTATCCCTGATCTTCGTGTTCACATTGTTGACCGCTTTCTCCACGCCAAGTCCCATATAGCGCATCTCGCCGTCCCTGAGTTCCACTGCCTCGAATTTGCCGGTGCTCGCCCCCGACGGTACGCTCGCCCGCCCTTCCCATCTGTCATTGACTGTCACCACTGCCTCCACTGTCGGATTCCCGCGGGAATCCAGCACTTCCCGCGCATGCACGTCCGTGATCTTTAAATATGCTGCTCTCATAACTGCCCTCCTAAACTTTCCGCTTCTCTGCATCCCGCGCCGGACAACCGGAGCAGGAATACAGGATATCAACAACAGTATTCCCGAAACGCGCAAAAAAATACAGGAGAACTTTTCACAGTCTCCTGTATTTCCTTATGCGTCTGTATACAGCATTTTCCAGCTACATCTGCACCCTGATCGAGAAATCCTCATAGATCCCAACCGGAACATCCTCGTCAAAAGAATATGTCTCTACTTCCTTTACACTGCCCTCCTCAAACTGATACACCATGATCTGTTCCTTAACCGGATTAACGATCCAGTACTCCCGGACTCCGGCAGCCTGATATTTCATCAGCTTTGTAAAATAATCCATAGACTTACTGCCCGGCGAGACGATCTCGATGATCCAGTCCGGCGCGCCATGACAGCCCTTTTCATCTAATTTGGATGTGTCACAGATCACAGAGAGATCCGGTTCAAAATAAGCTGTGTCATCCTTATCCAGAAACACTGCAAATGGAGCCGGATAGATTTCGCACTCTGCGTTCTGATTGTCAATAAAATTTGCTATCGTCATGTCAAAAAAATGCAGTAACTTCTGATGCATCCTACCCGGCATTGCCATGTAGTAAATTTTACCGTCGACCAGCTCTGCGCGCACCCCGTCCGGCAGTGCATAGATATCCTCAATTGTATATACCCGCCCTTTAGGCAATATATCCATATTCCAAAACCTCCCTGTGGTCTGAGCACAGTTCCTTATCTGCGCACCAGCAGCGACTTGCCTGTCATCTCCGCAGGCTGCTGCATGCCCATCGTCTCGATCAGGGTCGGCACGATGTCCGCAAGGCAGCCGCCCTCGCGCAGCGTGTACGCCGGATCATAGTTCACGAGGATAAACGGAACCGGATTCGTCGTGTGCGCCGTGAACGGTGCGCCAGTCTCATAATCGACAAGCTGCTCCGCATTACCGTGATCCGCACAGATAAACATCGTGCCGTTCACTTCAAGGATCGCCTCGACTGCCTTGCCCACACACTCGTCAACCGCTTCGACTGCCTTGATCGCAGCCTCCTCCACGCCTGTATGCCCCACCATGTCGGGATTTGCGAAATTGATGATGATCACATCATACTTGCCGGATCTGATCGCTTCCGTGAGCTTGTCGCACACAGTGTAGGCACTCATCTCCGGTTTTAAGTCATAGGTCGCGACTTCCTTCGGAGACGGCACGAGCACCCTGTCCTCACCCTCGTTCGGCTCCTCCACGCCGCCGTTAAAGAAGAAGGTAACATGGGCGTACTTCTCTGTCTCCGCGATCCTCGCCTGAGTCATATTGTTCGCCGCAAGCCACTCGCCAAAGGTATTTGTGACCGATATCTTGTGGAATGCGACAGACTTGTTCGGGATCGTCGGGTCATAGTCGGAGAAGCATACGTATTTCACATCAAGGCGCTTTCTGTCAAAGCCTTTGAAATCGTCATCGCAGAATGCCCTGGTGATCTCCCTTGCACGGTCCGGTCTGAAGTTGAAGAAGATGATCGAATCGCCGTCCTTGATCGTCGCGATCGCTTTTCCGTTCTCCGCCACCACAGTCGGAAGCACGAACTCGTCTGTCTTGTCGTTGTCATAGGACTGCTGGATCCCTGCAGGACCGGACGATGCCTGCTCACCCTTGCCCTCCGTCATCGCCTCATACGCCTTCTGCACGCGGTCGTAGTTGTTGTCCCTGTCCATCGCATAGTAGCGTCCCATGACAGATGCGATCCTGCCGACACCGATCTCTGCCATCTTTGCCTCGAGCTCCTCCGCAAAACCTTTTCCCGATGCAGGAGGCGTGTCGCGCCCGTCGAGGAAGCAGTGTACATAGACCTCGGACAATCCGTTTCTCTTTGCGAGCTCGAGCAGCCCGTACAGATGTGTATTGTGACTGTGGACACCGCCGTCCGACAGCAGCCCGAACATGTGGAGCGCGGAGTTCTTTGCCTTGCAGTTCTCCACCGCCTCCAGCAGCGCAGGATTCTCAAAGAACGTCCCGTCCTGGATCTCCTTTGTGATCCTTGTCAGCTCCTGATACACGATCCTCCCGGCGCCCATGTTGAGATGCCCTACCTCGGAATTGCCCATCTGTCCGTCGGGAAGCCCTACTGCCATACCGCTCGCGTTTCCCTGCACGAACGGATACTCCTTCATCAGCCTGTCCATCACAGGTGTCTTTCCGAGCGCCACCGCATTGTGCTCTGTCTTTTCATTTAATCCATAACCGTCAAGAATCATTAACACTGTCGTCTTCCTGCTCATTTGCCATTCTCCTTTTCCATATCTATATTTTAGTAATGCATTTTAAATCAATACACTCGTTTAAAGTATACACTTTTTTCCAGATATACGCAATATTTTTGAAAAATAAGTTGACAGTCCCTCAAAATAAGAGTATGGTAAATAAAGTAGTTTTTTATAACACGCAGGAAAGGAGGTAGTACGATGTCTAATAAGTCAGGAAACAGAACGACAAATCGATCCATAACGTTATTCAACCGTAAAATTATCTCCGGGGTATCTTGTGTCTGATCTAAAGTACATTATATGACGGACATCCTGTCATCCGGCCTCATGGTGATTTTACCATGAGGTTTTTTTGTACCTTTTTGCTTTGGGACGATACGCCGGAGAACGATCCGAGGGAGGGAACTGTCTTTTATGAGAAAGAGATTATCAACATACATATGGGAATACAAATGGCATTACGTCTTTGCCATCACATCGCTGATCATCAGTGTTTCCCTGGATATGCTGGCGCCGATGCTCACCATGCATATCATAGACGACGTGATCCTGGGCGGCGATCTTGCGATCCTGCCCTGTCTGCTTGGCGGCATTCTGATCGTCGGCGTCGGACGCTGCATCTTCCAGTACACAAAGGAATATATGTTTGACAAGGTGGGCTCATCCGTCGGCTCGGACATGCGCAAAAACCTGTTTGACCATATCCAGAGCCTGAGCAGCAGCTTCTTTGACAAGACAAACACTGGGGAGCTCATGGCACGCGTAAAGGATGATGTCGACAGGATCTGGAACACCCTGTCCTATGTGAGTATGCTGATCATTGAAGTGATCTTTCACACCTGTGTCGTGCTCTTCTGCATGTACCGGCTCCACGCGCCGCTCGCCGTCATACCGACAGCCGCGATGCTGCTATCGGCGCTGATCGCTGTCAGCATGGAGCGCCATCTCGGCTCGATCTACGAGGACATCAGCGAGGAGAACGCGGTCCTCAATACCGTGGCGGAAGAAAACCTTGCAGGCGTACGCACCGTGAAGGCATTTGCACGGGAAAAATTTGAGATCAGTAAATTCCTGTCGCACAACCAGCGCTACTACGAGCTCAATATGCGGCAGTCCAGGGTGTTTGTGCGCTATTATCCATATTTGCAGATCATCACAAAGCTGCTGCCCATGATCATCCTTCTGCTCGGCGGACGCCTTGTGATCCAGGGAACGATTACCCTGGGCGTGCTCGGGGCATTTCTCGAGTACTCTAACAACATCGTATGGCCCATGGAGATGCTCGGCTGGCTGTCAAACGACTTCTCGGCCGGCATCGCCTCCAACAAGAAGATCGCCAAAATATATGAACAGAAACCCGTGATCACCGAGGCCGACACCCCAGTCACCCTGGACAATGTACAGGGAAAGATTGAATTTTCGCATGTCTCTTTCCATAAGGAAGATATGCACGAGATCCTGCACGACATCACCTTTGAGGCGGACGCCGGCTCCACGGTCGGCATCATGGGCGCTACCGGCGCGGGAAAAACCTCCGTGATACAACTACTGCAGCGGCAGTATGATGCCACGGACGGCTGTATCCGCTTAGATGGCGTCGACATCAGGGAACTCTCCCTGAAACAGCTCCGGGGAAGTATTTCCATCGTGATGCAGGACGTGTTCCTGTTCTCAGATACGATCAATGAAAATGTAAAGCTCGGCAAAAAAGAGTACATTGATGAGACGATCGTGCGGAAAGCTTCCAGGGACGCACAGGCGAGCAGCTTCATAGAGAAAATGCCCGATGAGTACGAGACCGTCATCGGTGAGCGCGGCGTCGGGCTTTCGGGCGGGCAGAAACAGCGCATCAGCATCGCGAGAGCGTTTGCAAAGCATACGCCGATCCTGATCATGGACGACTCGACCTCCGCACTGGATATGGAGACAGAGCATGAGATCCAGAAAACGCTGAAAGCGCTGCCTGATACCACAAAACTCATCATCGCCCACCGCATCAGTGCCGTGCGCCACGCGGACGAGATCATCGTGCTCGAAAACGGCTCGATCGCAGAGCGCGGGACGCACGACGAACTGCTTGCGAAAAAGGGCTTATACTATACCACCTATGTATCGCAGTACGGAGAGCCGGCAGATCCCGGCATGCCTGCTGCTGTCAGGGAAGGAGGTGCATATTGTGGCAGTTAATTCCTACAGGGAAGACGAAAATCTGAATGAAGTGAGTAAGGTCAGAACACTGGGCAGACTGTTCGCCTACCTGCTCACGCACAAGGCTTCCATCTTCGCAGTGCTGCTGATCATGGCGTACTGCGTGTGTGTCAGCCTCATCAATCCATTGATCATAGAGTCCGCCATCGATGACCATATATCAGTCGGCGACTACACTGGCCTGTACCGGCTCGCGGCGATCGCGCTGGTTCTCAATGCGATCCTGATCATTCTCGTGAAGGCCCGCATGTACATCATGGCAAAGGTATGCAATAAAGTGCTGGTCACGATCCGGCAGCAGCTGTACACCCACATACAGACGCTTGACTTTAAGTTCTTTGACAGCCGGCCGACCGGAAAGATCCTTGCACGCATCATCGGGGATATCAACTCCCTGAAAGACGTGCTGTCAAACAGTGTCACCACCCTGATCCCGGACTTCATCACGATCTGCGCGGTAGTCTGCATCATGTTTGTCAAAAATGCAAAACTCGCTGCCGCCGCACTGATCAGCATTCCCCTCATGGTCGCCGGGATATGGTTCATACAGGTGCGCTCCCACAAACGCTGGCAGACCTTCCGGAAAAAGTCCTCAAATCTCAACGCCTTTGTGCATGAGGACTTGTCAGGTATCCGTATCATCCAGAGCTTTACAGCCGAGGAAGAGACCAGGGAAACCTTTCAGACCCTCGTCGACGAGCATCAGCGCTCTTTCATGGATGCAGTGCTCTATGCAGATGCCTTTGGTTCCGTCATCGATTTCTGCTGGGGACTCGGAAATGTATCATTGTGGTTTACAGGCATCATGATCCTCGGGATCGACAGTGTATCTGTCGGAACCCTCGTGGCGTTCGGCACATACATATCGATGTTCTGGCAGCCGATCATGAACCTGAGCAACTTTTACAACCAGCTCATAACAAACATCTCCGGTGCGGAGCGGATATTCGAGATACTGGACACAGATGCAGAGATCGTGGATGCTGACGGAGTGACACAGATGCCCGGGATCACTGGATCCGTCGACTTCGAACATGTCGGCTTCTCCTACGAGGAGGGCACGGATGTCCTGAACGACGTGAGCTTCCATATCAACCCCGGAGAGACGATCGCCCTCGTAGGACCTACCGGCGCCGGAAAGACCACCATCGTGAATCTGATCAGCCGCTTCTATGATATCCAGAAAGGCGTCATCAGGATCGACGGACACGATATCAAAGAAGTCAGCATTGAGAGCCTCCGGCAGCAGATGGGCATCATGACACAGGACAATTTCCTGTTCACGGGAACGATCCGCGAAAATATCGCCTATGGAAAGCTTGACGCGACGGACGAGGAGATCATCGCCGCCGCAAAATCCGTCCACGCGCATGATTTCATCACGAAGCTTCCCAACGGCTATGACACGAAACTGGAGGAACGCGGCGGCGGCCTGTCCGTCGGACAAAAGCAGCTGCTCGCCTTCGCCCGGACAATGGTCAGCATGCCAAAGATCCTGATACTGGACGAGGCAACGTCAAGCATCGACACCAAGACAGAGCTGCTGGTCCAGGACGGGATCGAAGCCCTGTTGAAGGGGCGTACCTCCTTTGTCATCGCGCACCGGCTGTCCACGATCCAGAAGGCAGACCGCATCTTTGTCATCGACAACGGCGGCATCGTGGAGGAAGGCAACGCAAGGGAGCTGATGGCGAAGAAAGGCGCGTATTACAAACTCTACACGGCACAGCTACAGGACGTTGTATAGCGCCCGTATACATAAAAAAGCAGGCAAATGCCTGCTTTTTGTGCTCGATGTCCTACGCCGTCCTGCGCTCCAATTTCCGCGATCTTATTCAACTTTTTATATGATCGCTGCCGCCAGCACGTTCCTGAGCTTTCTCGTGAGGGTAAACGTACCTGAATCCTTTAACTGCACCATCATCAGAAACGTCGTATCCACCTCCGGCATGTTCGCAAAATAAGGTCCAAGCCATCCGTCCCAGCCGTATTCTCCCCGCGATCCGTTGATCACGGCCAGGGACGGCTCTGTCAGCACACGCATCAGATTGCTGTAGCTGTAGCCGGCAAGGCTATCCCAGCCCGCCATCATCATCTGCTGGTGCGGATACAGGCGGCATCCTGTCATGTATGCGACCGTTGATGGCATCAGATAGGTCCTACCCTGATAAGCTCCCCCGTTCATGAGCATCTGTGCGAAATGCCTGTAGTCCTCGATCGTAGATACCAGCCCTGCACCACCCGACTCAAACCGGATATCCGCATCCATGTGATTGCAGATCCCCAGGTGATTGCCGTGATACTCGACAAGCCCGTCCGGCGTTCTCTCATACACTTTCGTCAGCCGGTCCCTCTTTGATGCATCGAGGCTGAAGCCAGTATCCTTCATTCCCAGCGGCTCAAAAAATTCCCTGCTCAGAAATTCCCCAAAACGAACCCCGGAAGCCGCCTCCACAACCGCACCAAGGATATCGGCGCCCGTCCCATAACGCCAGCTCTCTCCCGGCTGAAAGGCAAGCCGTCCCTGCCCCAGCCTGGATGCCATTTCCATAGTCGTCATCGGATCGTCAGAGTACATTCTCCTGTCCAGCTCGTCATAGACAAGCGCCGCGCTGCGGCTTGCAGGATCCGGATCACAATTGTAGGCCAGTCCCGATGTCATGAACAGACAGTCTTTGACCGTCACCTGCCTGTTTACCGCCACGTCACCCTCCGGCGCTGCCACTCTTATATCCGCAAAGGTCGGTATGTACCTGGATACAGGATCCAGCAGGTCAATGACACCCCGCTCCATCAGCATCATCACTGCAGCCGACGTGACCGGCTTCGTCATGGAATACAGGCGGAAAATGCTGTCCCGCGCCACCTTCCTCCGGGCCGCGATATCCGCATACCCCGCCTCCGCGTAGTACACCGCCTCCCCTCTGTGCAGGACACAGAGATTGCCGCCTGCGATCTGACCTTCCTGCACGCTCTCCTCAAACAATCCGCCCAGCCTGGTTAACCTGTTACAATCAATCTTACTCATCCTTTTTTCCTTCCATCATGTGAATGCCTGTGTGCAAAATCTATGTACAATACCTATGTACATAAAAAATGATACATCTTCTGAAACAGCTCGTCCACATCAATCGGTTTTGCTATATGCGCATTCATGCCTGCATTCAGCGCCTTCTCCACATCCTGCGCAAACGCGTTCGCTGTCATCGCCATGATCGGAACTGTCATCGCATCCTTTCTGTCCATACCGCGTATGGTTCTGGCTGCGCTGTATCCGTCCATGCCCGGCATCTGGATATCCATCAGGATCAGGTCAAAACAGCCCTCTTCTGACCTGGTGATGATATCGACCGCCTCCTCCGCGTTCCACGCACAGGTCACATTGGCATGCGTCCGTTCCAGTATCGCCGTGATGATCTCCATATTCAGTTCGTTATCCTCAACGACCAGAATATTTCTGCCTGTGGCATCGAGGATCAGCAGACCATCCTCCTGCACAAAATTTTTCTGTACATCCTTATCCTTTTTCAGGCGCATGCGCACAAAAAACTTTGATCCTTCCCCGACCGTACTTTCTATCCTGAGCGCAGCCCCCATGGCATCAATGATACTCTTTGTGATGCTCATACCGATACCGCTGCCTTCTACCTTCTGTACCCTTCTGTCCTCCGCCCGCTCAAAAGGCCTGAAAATATAATGGTCTATAAAATCCTGCGTCATACCGACTCCGGTATCTTCCACAGCGATATCAAGAAGTGCATAGTCACTGTCACCGCCCTCCAGGTCCTCCCGGATGGACACAGCAACCTTTCCAGACGCTTCCGTGTACTTGATCCCGTTGCTGATGATATTCATCAGAACCTGCCGCAGCCGCACCGCATCACCGAGAAGATTGGCATGCTTTATATCGCATGACATCTCAAACTCGACCTTGCGCCCCCTTGCCATCTGCGAAAGCACGACCTGAATATTTTCAGCCAGCTCGGTCATGTTGAACGAGCTCTCCTTGAGTTTGAGCATATCCATCTCGATCTCGGACATGTCCAGTATGTTGTTCAACAGGTTCAGCAGCTGCGTGGAAGATGCCGTGATCTTATCCAGACAATCCTGCACCTTTTCCTTATCGTCAATATTATATTTTGCGATATCCGTCATGCCCACGATCGCATTCATCGGCGTCCTGATATCATGTGACATATTTGCGAGGAAGTTCGTCTTGGCGACATTTGCCTTCTCGGCGTTGACCTTTTCCCGCTCCGCCTCTATGACGGCGCCCTCAATGCGCTCCTTCTGCTTCTGTTCAACGTATTTCTGGTATTTCAGGATCAGACCGATCGTGCCTGCCACAACCAGTATCGCGATCAGATTGTCCTGATAATAATACGTGTCGTTATCGGTATACCGAAGCATGTCCCGCTGAAAATAACCATATAAAATAACAGTCACATCGGTCACCATCGTGAGCACCAGCAGGATCCTGAAATAGATACCACTCGTCATGATACACACCAGCAGGATTCCGAAAGTCAGCCACACCGGCATGCCGGATTCGATCCCGCCGCCCTCCGCACAGAGAAACAGAAACGGAAACACGACAAAATTGACCACCGCGACGATCAGTGCATAAAATAGCTGGATCTTTTGGGGATACCTGTTTATGAGCACCGCGATCACAACCAGATACAGCCATAAACCCACCATCATCAGAAGCCCATCCTGTTCGTGTCCTGTCAGAAACTCCACGAGGATCAGAATCGTGAGCGCCATGATCTCTATCAGCAGGATCGAATTGTATACCCATAACTCTGATTCCGTATTAGCGATGCGCTCCCTGACCCTGTCTCTAATTATCTGTATTATTTTCATTCTAACACGCCTTTCACCGCTTTCTATTCCCGGATATCCTTCTCCGTAAACTCCATAAACCTCGAGAATGCCTCCTCGTGCATCTTTGACACCGCATGTGGATTCCGCTTCAGCAGGGAATTCATGCGCCCGTACTCTTTCTTTGCCCTCGCACTGTTCACCTTCTCCATGAATGCTGCCCTGGAATTTCTGCTGTTCTCTCCCAGTCTGTCATACATCTCCCTGCCGGATTCCAACGCTGAGTTGATCTTCCTCAATCCAGCCTCCGATCTCTCTTTCAGCTCGCCGCCGTAAAACGCGGATACGACCTCGATATGCTTCTGCAGCCTCCGGAAATCCTCATTGTTCTCCTCGAGGCTTACCAGCACTTCCCTGAGATTGATCGCCTCACGGACACTCTCCGCCATGTCGATCGAAATATAGACCGTGAGCACAAAAACGATAACCTCCAAAACATTTGTACTCATACAGGACGCAAGCCGCTCAACCAACGTATGCCCATACAGTGTGAGGATCACCGAAAACACACCCCATGCCAGCGAGGAGGTCAGACAGATATGCCCGTTCAGATTCAGACGCTGACTGCTGTAATCCCAGTACCGCACATGAAACATGCGTTCCATCGCCGCACCGGTAAAATATTCCAATACCGTGGCGCTCACCATTCCCACGACAAACACCAGCCCGGCATAGTCGCGGAACGGCAGGGTAAAAACCAGAACAACGGTCGCCCCGGAACCATAGATCGGCAGAAACGGTCCCCTCATAAAGCCCCTGTTAACCCATTTTGCTTTCAGCACCGACACATAGCATGTCTCCCATATCCAGCCCAGAAAACAGTAAAAGTAAAAAAAGAAGAGCCACATCGAAAATGTATATACCATAATTGTTCCTCCAGATCATATATCCTTATCTATATTGTAACTTTTCCTGCCGGATTTTCCAATACTGTTTTTCATTTTTTACAGCTCTTCCACACAGACCAGGAGCATGCCGCTCTCCACCTCGATCCGGGCAGCCTCCCCCATAAATTCGTTACTCACCCCGACCGGAAATTCCTGCTTTACCGTGACATGATCCAGAAGATACTTTAATCCACATTCCGAAACCCCATACGCATCCCCGCCATACGCAAAGACAGAAACCCGCCTTCCCTTCACGGCATCCTCCGCCTCAAAAGCGATACTCCCGTCCCTGACAAGCATCAGCGCGGCATCGTCTCCCACGATGATCCCTCTGGCGCCGCGATTTTGCAGGTACAGCAGGCACTGGACATTTGCAAACGTATGATCTATCCTTCCGCCCAGTGCACCGTAGATCTCAAACTGTCGATACCCTGCTTCCAGCCCCTCCTTGATCGCCGCGAGCATATCCGTGTCATCCTTCTCGACAGGAAGGCGCCTGACACATACCTCCCCGTCCAGCGCACGGAGCATCTCCTCATCTCTCAGGGAATCCATATCCCCAAGCACCAGATCCGGCATCCTTCCGATCTGCATCAGATAAGCCAGACCGCCGTCCGCTGCAATGCACAGGTCATCGTCCAATACCGCCATCTTTTTTTTGAGCCGTTGTATGTCGCATATCCCCGCTCCGACTATCACACACTTTTTCATATCCATCCCAATCTCATCCCATTATATTGGCACCAAACTCATTATAAGCTATCCCGGGCAGAAACACAATGCAAAAAATCCGCCAAAGTCAAGTCTTTGGCGGACTCTTATCTCAAAAGTTTTTAAACACGTCGGTCTCCTTCTGGAGAGCTGCCGCGATCAGCTGGTTTTCATCCATTCTGTTGCTGATATTCTCCATATCCGTGACCAGAACCTGCGTGCTCTCTGCCGCGCCAGTCACACCCTTTGCACCCTCGTCGATCGCATCCGTGATCGTCTCGATCGACGAGGCGATCTCGTCGACCGCGTGCTTGAGGTCATCCGTTTTGGATGCAAACTCATTCATGACGCCTTCTATATAAGTAGCATTATCCCTGTACTGCTCCCCGCTGCTCACAAAATTCTCAAACTCCGGCAGGATCGAATTGGTCATGTATTCTACCAGATTGTTGGACTGTCCGGCAAGATTCTGAACCGCGTTGGTCACGACGCCGTTGATCTCCTGGATACGGTTTGCTGTCGCACGGCTGGAATCAGCAAGCTGTCTGATCTCATCTGCCACGACTGCAAATCCCTTTCCGGCGTCTCCGGCTCTGGCCGCCTCGATCGAGGCATTCAGCGCGAGCAGGTTTGTCTGGCTGGAGATACTCAGGATATCGTTGGTGAGCCCGTTCACCTGCTCCACGCTCCTGCTCTCCTCGATCGCCTGATTCAGGACTTCAAGGATCTCCTGTACCTTTGTCCCTGTCTCCTGCATATTTGCCTTCGCGTTCGACTCCATTGCATCCGCGTTCTCCTTCATCTTCCTGGAGTAATCATTGATGCTGCTGGACTTCTCAGCAATGATCTCGACCTCACTGCGCACAGACTCCGCATTCTGGTTGATGATCGTCGCGGAATGTCCCACCTCCTGCATCGTAGCCGACAGCTCCTGCGTCACTGCCGAGAGATCTGACGCGCTGTCGTTGGAAGTCCGCACGCTCTGCTGCACTTCGTTGACAACCTCCTCGAGTTTTCTGGAATTTTCGATGATCATCTTCATGATGCTCTGGAGTTTTCCCATGAAGGTATTGATGCCATTCCCCAGGTCTGCGATCTCGTCATTGGACAAAATGCTGATCCGCTTTGTCAGATCGCCCTGGCTCTGATCGATATCATTGATGATCTCATTGATCTCACGGTTTGCTACGATCAGCTTTCTGATGATCAGGATAAACACGCCGTACAGTGTGATCAGCAGCGCGACCACGCTGAGTCCGACGATGATCATGCTGTTGAACACGGATCTGTTATATTCAACTGTCAATGCCTCGCTTGCATGTGACGCGCTTTCCTGTGCGCTCTTCATCATGATCTCGACCTGGCGCTGCATCTCGTCGCTGCACTGTTTGATCGTTCCGTTCGCGAGTGCAAATGCCATCTCCTTCTCCGCGTTTCCACTGTATGCCATCAGGTTTGCGATCTCATACTTCAACGTTTCATAATTTGACACCAGCGTGTTGTATGCGGAGGGATCTGCCGCCACCAGACTGTCTTTGTACTCCACCAGATATGTATCAAGGATCTCCTCCTCGGCGCGAACCTCTGCAACCGTCGCGATCAGCGTGTCGAGATCTGTCGCGATGATGTGGGAGAGCGCTTTTTTATGGATCTCCTGCAGTTCCTTCTCGATGTCGCTGAGCCGTGAAATGTTCACCATATGCTCATCTGATATCGTCACTGCCGTTGTGTTGACTCTTCTCAGATTGTTGATCGCCGTGATGTTGGAAAAAATAGCCAGAACGCCGAGAATGAAGACCGGAACTAAAATGACAATTGTGATGCTTAAACGTTTCTTTCTATTCATTTTGTTCCCTCCTTATCACACAACCGAAGCAGCGATACCGCTCACAAGCCTGTCCATCAGATCCTGAAGCGGTATATTATCAGGATTGCCCGCCGCGATCGTATCCGCGAAGCTCGTACATGCATCCCAGTAGCTGTTTCCCACACGCTGGAGCACACCGTACTGTGCCTGATCGATGACAGCCGCTATCGCCGGAACCTTTCCGACCTCATCGGAAGATGCCGCAACGATATTGGCCGGCCCCTGGCTTCTCTCCTGGAATCTGAGGATCTGGTTCTCCTCATTGGTGATCCATTCAGCAAGCTTATGCGCCCACGCCGCATGCTCCGAGTAGGCGTTAACTCCAAACATCTTGTATCCCTTGAAGGATGCCATCTGTATCTGTTTCCCATTACAGGTATATGTAGGAAGCTTGCACGCACCGTAATTGTCACCCCACGCTTCCTGCACGGAAACTGCGTTCCACACACCGCTGATCCCCGCAATACAGGTGCCGTCGTGAACACCCTCCACAAAGCCGGCATCCGGCTGTGCGATAAATCCCGGATGCGTCGCGATCCCAAGCAGCGCCTGTGCCACATCGACACCCTTGATGCTTCCCTCCTGCGCATTCCAGTTACAATAATTGGTCACACCGTCGTCATTGATGCCAAACTCAAGTCCGGTGTTGCCGAAAAATGAATACAGATACCATCCGGAATTCAATTCCATCGACAATTTCTTTTCGTTCTCCGCTGCCACCTCCAGGATCCTGTCCATTGTCTGGACGTCAGAATCGGACAAATACTCTTTATTGTAATATAGGAAATAACCGTTATCAGCCGTATACGGGTAGGCGTACAGTGTGTCATTGTACGATGCCGCATCCACCGCATCCGCCAGATTGGCAGCCTTTACCCCGCTCTGGTTCTCTACCGGCGAGAGCGCGCCGCCCGCGATCAGGCTGAAAAGCTGGTCATCCGGCATGGAGAACACATCTGCCGCATTGTGGATATCCTTCAGCACATTCGCTCTGGTATCCGCGTCGCCTGACACCTCGATCGTGATGTCGAGATCAGCCTGTCCCGCGTATTTCTGCTGAAAGCTGTCGATCATCTTCTGCAGATTATCGATATTGGACTCCTCCACCCATACCCGCAATGCCACCTTACCTGATTCCAGCTGTCCGCCTTTATCTTCCTGCCCTGCAGCTCCGGTATCTGCTGTCTCCGCACCATTCCGGTCATCGGCGCCTGTATTTCCACAGCCCGCAAGCACCGCAGACAACAAAGAAACAGATAGTATTACCGCTAATAATTTCCTTTTCACAGTAAGTCTCCTTTCGTT